>DASTEN010000187.1:0-4646 GCA_035709645.1 Sphingomonas sp. | reverse complement strand
GTCGGTGTAGCGGTTGATGAAGTAATCGACGTTCACGCGCAGGCGGCGGCCGAACCATTCGGATTTGATTCCGGCTTCGCTGCTCCACACCGTTTCAGGCGCGATGGCCCCCTGGCGCGCGAGCACGAATCCGATGTTGCGCGCGCGCCCGTCGAAGCTGCCGCTGCGAAAGCCCTTGGCGTGCGATGCGTAGAGCATCACGTCGTCGCTGACCCGGTAGTCGAGCGCAATGCGCGGCGACACGTCGGTCCAGCGTCCGCGGATGCGACGCTGGGCGACCCGGCCATCCGGCAGCACGAGCACCGCATCCGGCGCGGTAAGGAAGCGGACGTCGTAGACCTTGCGCTCGTCGGTGTAGCGCACTCCCGCGGTCAGCCGCGTCCTCGCCCCCAGCGCCGCTGTCGCCGATCCGAACGCCGAGTAGCTCATCGTGTCGAGCGCGGGCTCATAGGGCGACCAATTGCCGCCCACGGTGGCAGCGCGCGAGGGGGCGTTGAAGAAATTCTCCGTGCGGAATCGCGCGGCGCTGGTGCCCGTCGGCGTGGCGAAGCTGACCGCGGTCAGCTGATCGTTATGTTCGAAGAACGCATAGCCGCCTGCCAGCCAGTCGATCCGGCCGCCCAGCGCGGCGCCGGCCAGTTGCACCTCTTGGCTGATGCTGTGTTGGCGCTGGTCCTGTAGCAGGATGATGTTCGCGCCCACCCCCGGCGCATTCGCGGTCTGGTCGAACCCGATTCGCGAGCGCTGCGAACGATAGCCCGTAATCGACGACAGCGTCGCCCCACCCAACCGATAGTCCACGCGCAGGGAGGCGCCGCCGGTGTCGGTCGTCCCGAGCGGGTCCGTATCGGCCGATTCGAACCGATCGACGCTCCCCTGCGGGGCGATGAAGCGGTTGAGGAAGCGTCCGGGACGATCCGGGTCGGCCTGGAACCGCTGCGGAAAGCGCGGGCCCGAACGGTCGAGCGTCAGGTCGACGGTCGCGAAGACGCTGGTCCGCGCATCCAGCTCCCACAGCAGCGCCACCCGCCCCGCCTGGACGTCCTGCCCGTTGACGTACGCCCCATCGGTCAGGTTGCGGCCCCATCCCCGCTGGTTGCGGGACAGGCCCGACACGCGCAGCGCCAGCGTCGACGACAGCGGCAGGTTCAGCGTGGCGCGCGCGTCGATCCGGCGATAGCTGCCGACCGTCACGTCCGCCGCGCCGCTGACGCGGTCGAACGTCGGTCGCTGCGTCACCAACTTGATCGCGCCACCACTGGTATTGCGGCCGTAAAGCGTCCCCTGCGGACCGCGCAGCACCTCGATCCGCTCGATATCGATCAGGTCCAGCAGCGCGCCCGTCGATCGCGGCAGGATGACGTCGTCGATGTAGATGCCGACCGGCGGGTCGTTGGTGAAGATCGAATCACCTTCGCCCACCCCACGCAGGAAAACGAGCGCGCCCGACGACGTCCCGAAATTGCGCGCGAGGTAGAGGTTGGGGACATCCGCACCGATGCGGTCGAGATTGGCGATCGATTCGTCAAGAAGCCGCTCCCCGGAAATCGCGGTGATCGCGATGGGCACGGTCTGCGCGCGCTCCTCGCGGCGCTGCGCGGTGACGACCACGTCGTCGACCGCCGTCGCGTCCTGCGCCTGCGCTGCCGGCGGCACCAACGCCACCGCGGCCGCGATCCCCCACCCCCGCATGTCCCACGCCCCACATTACCCGGGCGTACCGACGCCCCCGAAAAGTCGGCGCGCGCTAGAGGCGACCTCGGGTCCGGTCAAGGCGTGGTGCAGAACCGCGCGGTCCCGCACGGCGGACATGAAAAAAGCCCGCGTCGCCGCGGGCTTTTTCAAAACGATGGTGGAGCCGAGGGGGATCGAACCCCTGACCTCTGCAATGCCATTGCAGCGCTCTCCCAGCTGAGCTACGGCCCCATTCCGTTGGGAAGCGCGCCTCTAAAGGGGTGGCGCACCGATTGCAACCGGGTTCTTGGCGATTTTTGTCGAAAGCCTCAAACCCGGTTGCGAAAGACATCAATTCTCGTCGTCTTCGTCCGCGGTCTTGACGCCCAGGTCGTCGTCGCCGCCCAGATCGACGTCGTCGTCGGCCGAGGGTTCTTCCTCCTCGTCGACGTCCAGTTCCAGATCGTCGCCGCCCAGATCGCTGTCGGCGTCTTCCTTCTTCTCGGTCTTGACCTGTTCGAAGGGCAGCGGCTGCTTCGACTTCAGGATCGGCTCCGGTTCCCAGTTCACGCCGCAGGCGATGCAGGTGACGGGCTCTTCATTGCCGAGGTCGTAGAAACGCGTACCGCACTTCGGGCACGTACGCTTCGTGCCCCATTCGGGCTTGATCATGGCTGCTCTCGCATCCTGTAAAGGAAAGGGGTCTTGGCGACCGGGAGCCGCAAAGTGGGGCGCGCCTTGCCATAGCGCAAGCGCACTGTCAAAGACCCCGCGCAATGAGCCATGCCACCCCCTCCCCGCTCACGCTGGCGCCACGCGGCGCCCTGACCGGTCGCGTCCGCGTGCCCGGCGACAAGTCGATCAGCCACCGCTCGCTGATGCTGTCGGCCCTGGCGGTCGGCGAAAGCCGGGTCGAAGGGCTGCTGGAGGGGGAGGATGTGCTCGCCACCGCCGCCGCGATGCGCGCGATGGGGGCCAAGATCGAACGGAGCGCGGACGGCGTGTGGCGCATCCACGGCGTGGGCGTCGGTGGCCTGCTCCAGCCGACCGCAGCGCTCGACATGGGCAATTCCGGCACCTCTACGCGCCTGCTGATGGGCCTGGTCGCGTCCCACGCGATCACCGCGACCTTCGTCGGCGACGCCTCGCTCAGCAAGCGGCCGATGGGGCGCGTCATCGATCCGCTGTCGACGATGGGCGCGGACATCACGGCAAGTCCGGGCGGGCGGTTGCCACTCATGCTGCGCGGGATCGTGCCGGCGGTGCCGATCACCTACACGCTGCCGGTCGCATCCGCGCAGGTGAAGTCGGCGATCCTGCTCGCCGGGCTGAACACGCCGGGCATTACGCGGGTGATCGAACCCGTTCCGACCCGCGACCATAGCGAACGCATGCTTGCCGGCTTCGGCGCTCAGCTGAGCGTCGAGGAAACGGTGGAAGGACGCGTCATTTCGATCTGCGGCGAGGCCGAACTGAAGCCGCAGTCGATCACGGTCCCCGGCGACCCCTCTTCCGCGGCCTTCTGGATGGTCGCTGCCTCGATCGTGCCGGGGTCCGACGTGGTGATCGAGAATGTGGGCCTGAACCCGACCCGCGCCGGCCTGGTCACCGCGCTGCGGATGATGGGAGCCGACATCACCGAACAGGACGCGCGCATCGTCGGCGGCGAGCCGGTCGCCGATCTGCGCGTCCGCCACGCCGCGCTGTCGGCGATCGACGTTCCCGCCGAACTCGCCCCCAGCATGATCGACGAATATCCCGCGTTGTTCGTCGCGGCAGCCTATGCACAGGGCACAACAATCGCCCGCGGGGCGGAGGAGCTGCGCGTGAAGGAATCGGATCGCATCACCGCGATGGCGACCGCGCTCGCCGCGTGCGGCGTGACGTGCCGCGAATATGCGGATGGCCTGGCCGTCACCGGTACCGGGGGTGACCCGATCCCCGGCGGCGGGCGGGTCGAAACGCACCTAGACCACCGTATCGCGATGAGCATGGGTGTAGCCGCGCTCAACGCACGATCGCCGATCACGCTCGACGACGCGAGCCCTGTTTCGACCAGCTACCCGACCTTCTTCGCCACGCTCGACGCACTGGCGCCGATCGAGCAGGCGGCATGATCGTCGCGGTCGACGGCCCTGCCGCTTCGGGCAAGGGCACCATCTCCAAGGCGCTTGCCCGGCATTACAAGCTGCCGCATCTCGACACCGGTTTGCTGTATCGCGCGGTCGGTGCCACGGTGCTCGACCATGGCCTGGATCCGACCGTAGAGGCCGACGCCGTCGCCAGCTGCGACTTCGACGAAGCATTGCTTGCCGACGATCGCCTGAAGGACGATGCGATCGGCAAGACCGCCTCGATCGTCAGCGCCCACCCGCTGGTCCGCGCCGCGCTGCTGCAACGTCAAAAGCGCTTTGCCGCCCAGCCCGGCGGCGCCGTCCTCGACGGCCGCGACATCGGCACGGTCATCGCGCCCAACGCCGTCGCCAAGCTGTTCGTCAAGGCGACCCCGATGATCCGCGCCCAGCGCCGCCAGGCCGAACTGCGCGCCCGGGGCTCGAACGCCAGCTTCGACCGCGTGCTGGCCGACATCCGCGCGCGTGACGAACGCGACAGCACGCGCAGCTCGGCCCCGCTCAAGGCCGCGGAGGATGCGGTCGTGCTGGATACGAGCTTCCTGTCGATCGAGGCATCGATCCAGCGCGCGGTGGCGATCGTCGACGCGGCGGCGGCGCGGCATCGGTTGTAACGTCAGGGATGCAAGGCGAGGTCGCACCCTCGTCGATGGAAACCGGGGCGCAGCGCCCCTGGTCACTTCAGGACGGGCAACAGCCTGTCGGCTATTCGATAGACCTGACGTTTTCCGTCTTCGGCGGTTTTCGCGTCGTAGACGACGACGATGGCATCCCATCCCGCACGGACCTGCCAGCCCAGCCGATACAGACTGACCCCGTCACGGCGCCGATTGACCTCAT
>DASTEN010000186.1:0-6949 GCA_035709645.1 Sphingomonas sp. | reverse complement strand
CCCAGTGATAGGGCACCGCGCCGCCGCCGTGCGGGATGATGAACCTGAGCGTCGGGAAATCGGCGAACAGATCGCCTTGCAGCAGCTGCATGAAGGCGACCGTGTCGGCGGCGATGTAGTAACCGCCGGTCGCATGCATCGCCGGGTTGCAGCTGCCCGAGACGTGGATCATCGCCGGCACGTCAAGGGTCACCATCGCCTCGTAGAAGGGATACCAATAGCGGTCGGTCAGCGGCGGATGGGTGAAATGCCCGCCGCCGGGATCGGGGTTCAGATTGCAGCCGATGAACCCCAATTCGGTCACGCAGCGCTCGAGCTCGGCGACGCTCGCGGTCATGTCCGCCTTCGGGCTTTGCGGCAGCATGCAGACGCCGACGAAGGTTTCAGGGAACAGACCGACGACGCGCGCGATCAGGTCGTTGCAGGCCCTTGCCCATGCAATCGCCACGCCCTCGTCGCCGACATGCGGCGCCATGGCGGAGGCGCGGGGGGAAAAGATCGTCAGGTCGGCGCCGCGTTCCTTTATCAGGCGCAACTGGTTCGCCTCGATCGTGTCGCGGATCTCGGCGTCGGTGATCTCGGGATAGGGCGGGGCGGGCTCGCCGGCCTCGTATGCCGCGACCTGTGCCTCGCGCCAGGCGTCATGCCCCTTGGGCAGCACGGTATAATGGCCGTGACAGTCGATGATCATGCGCAGTCTCCAAGCGCGGTGAGCTTCAGCGCGAGCCCGTCCGGCGGCGTCATGCCAAGGTTGCCGATCGCGCGCTGGCGGCGGATCGTGCCGCGGGTCATGGCTGGCTCGACGCCCAGGTGCTCGAGCGTCGCGGCGGCCTCTTCCATCTCGGCGGCGCGGCGCAGGCCATGGGCCATCATGCGGTCCAGATTGTAATCGATCCGTGCGCCCCAGTCCTGGGGCTTCCAGCTGGCATCGAGCGAGGCGAACACCGCATCGCTCACCCCGGCGCGGTGCGCGGCCAACGCGCATTCCGCCGACAGCGCTTCGATCCCCTTGACCATCACCGATCGGATCATCTTGATCGCCGAGGCATCGCCCACCCGCGGGCCGGCGATCTCGATCCTGGAGAAACCGTGCGCGGCGAGTACGTCGACCGCATCGGCGGCATGCGGGCCGGAGACGAGCAAGGGTACCGCCAGCCGGGCCGGCAGCACCGGTGCCATCACCGCGACGTCGACATAGCGGCCGCCGGCAGCGTCGATCGCCTCGGCCGCGGCGCGCTTGGTGCCGGGGGCGACGCTGTTCATGTCGAGCCACAGCGTGCCGGACGCGATCGACGCGGCAGCGGTCTGCGCGGCGGGGAGGGCCTGGTCGGCGGTAACGAGCGAGCAGACCGCGTTCGCACCGGCCAGCGCCTCGGCAGGCGTCTCGCACCCAAGGACGTTTGCGGCCCGATAGTCTGCCTGCTTGGCCGTTCGCGTGGCAGCGGTGTCGGTCAGACGATCATAGGCACGGTCGCCGGGGCGGGCAAAGGCCTGCCCGGCCTCGCCGAATCCGATGAAGGCGATCTTCCGTGCCATGTCCGACGGGATAGGCGCACGCAGGGCGAGCGCGCCAATCGGAAAGCGCTGCTACCTATCGATTTTCCTGAAGTCTTGTCTCGTTCGATGCGCGGTGCAGCAGCGCGATCAGCCGGGCCTGCGCCATCGTCGGGCGCCAGCCGGTGCGTGTGCTGATCCCGATCGTCCGCACGGTTTCGGTCAGCTCCGGCCCGATCCGCACCAGCAGCCCGGCATCGACCTCCAGCGCGACCTGGTCCGGCGACAACAGCGTCAGCAGGTCGCTTTCGGCGAGCAGGCCGCGGATCACCATCACCGATCCGCACTCGATCGGCACCGCGGGCAGGAGGCGTCCGGCGAACAGCGTCTCCCAGTGGCTGCGCAGCGGCGTGCCGGCGGGGCCGACGACCCAGCTCTGCGCCGCCAGCGCGTCGAGCCCGATGGCGCGCCCGGCCAGCGGGTGGCCGGCGCGGCCGAAGATGGCCAGCCGATCGGTAAACAGCGCGATCTGGTCGAGCCCGGCGGGTGGATCGGGGCGCAGCGCACCGATCATCAGGTCGATCGCACCGTCGCGCAACGGATCGATCAACTCGCGCCACGATCCTTCGACGACGTCGATCACCGTGCCCGGCATCTCGGCCAGGAGCAGCGCGAGCGCATGCGGCAAGATCAGCGCGCGACTGAGTGGCATCGCGCCCACCGCGATCCGCCCGCCACCCTGCATATCGCCGCGCGCTTCGACGATGCCCGCCGCGATCTCCTGCGCCGCCAGCCGGACGCCGCGGGCGAGCGCGCGGCCCGCCTGGGTCAGCGCCATGCCGCGACCGCGCCGCTCGGCAAGCGGCGTGGCCCAGATCTGCTCGAGCTCGCGCACCGCGCGGTGGATGGCCGGCTGCGACAGTCCGCCCGCCGCCGCGCCGCCGGCGAAGCTGCCCGCATCGGCGAAATGCAAAAAGGCCTCGGCCTGGGTTGCGGTCATCAGCGCGTCGGGTCGAGCGAAGCCGCGCTTGCTGCCCCGCCTGCCCGCGGCGGCCAGCAGGGCGAACGCCCGGTCGGCGCGTTCCGCAAGTGCCAGGCCGGCGGCTGTCGGTGTCATCCCATCGGGCTGACGATCGAAGAGCTTCGTCCCCAACTGACGTTCGATCTTGCCCAATCCCTGCGTCAGCGCCGGTTGCGAAAGACCGGCGGCGTCGGCGGCGCGGTTCAGGCTGCGCTCGGTTACTATATGACCGATCGCGCGCAGGTGACGCAGGTTGAGGTCGAACGGCTTCATATGCCGACTATAGCAAAAACTTATGGGACGACCGCAAGATCGATTGGCCAAGTCGTGCAGGTCCGCAGACGACAGGGACAATCTGGGAAAGGATCGACATGGGCGTCGTGGTTCAAAACATCGAGCGTGCGAACGCTGCCGTGGTCGATGGCCTGGCTGCCGCCGGGGTCGCCACGGTGCACGAAGCGCAGGGGCGGACGGGATTGCTCGCGCAGTACATGCGCCCGATCTATCCCGGCGCACGGATTGCCGGCAACGCGGTGACGATCTCCGCTGCGCCCGGTGACAATTGGATGGTTCATGTCGCGATAGAGCAACTGAAGGATGGCGACATCCTGGTGCTCGCACCGACGTCTCCTTGCGTCGATGGCTATTTCGGCGACCTGCTGGCGACCAGCGCGATGGCGCGCGGGTGCCGCGGGCTGGTGATCGACGCCGGTGTGCGCGACGTGCGCGATCTGACGCAGATGGGGTTTCCCGTGTGGTCGAAGGCTGTGTTCGCGCAAGGGACGGTCAAGAATACGCTGGGGTCGGTCAACGTGCCGATCGTCTGCGCGGGCGCTGCAATCGATGCGGGCGACGTAATCGTCGCTGACGACGATGGCGTCTGCGTGGTCAAGCGCGCGGACGCGGCGGCCGTGCTCGAAAAGGCCCAGGCGCGCGAGGCCGCCGAAGAGGTCAAGCGCCGGCGGCTGGCGGCGGGCGAACTGGGGCTCGACATCTACGACATGCGCCCACGGCTCGAAGCGATGGGGCTGAAATATGTGTGACGCCCAAAATTCCTCCCCGAGCTTGTTCGGGGAGGGGGGCCGCGCGCAGCGCGGTGGTGGGGGCGGCGGCGCAGCCGACGCGGCGTCGCTTGCC
Source organism: Sphingomonas sp. (assembly GCA_035709645.1). Classification (GTDB taxonomy): domain Bacteria; phylum Pseudomonadota; class Alphaproteobacteria; order Sphingomonadales; family Sphingomonadaceae; genus Sphingomonas. The sequence goes on along the minus strand of DASTEN010000186.1, from coordinate 3,297 downwards.
CCTCCGCCACCGCCTGCGGCGGCGGTCCCCCTCCCCGAGACAAGCTCGGGGAGGAATTTGAGCGCCCGCTGCATGTGGATGCGCGGGGGATCGTCGAGAGGCGGCTATTTCCTGCGCGATGACCTGCCCGCCGACACCGCCGCGCGCGATGCGTTTCTGCTGCGCGTCATGGGCTCGCCTGATCCGCGGCAGATCGACGGGATGGGGGGGGCGGACCCGCTGACCAGCAAGGTCGCGGTCATCAGCCGGTCGCAGCGCGCGGGCGTCGATGTCGATTACCTGTTCCTCCAGGTCTTCGTCGACCAAGCGATCGTCACCGACGCGCAGAATTGCGGCAACATCCTCGCCGGTGTCGGCCCCTTCTCGATCGAACGCGGATTGATCGCGGCACAGGGGGATGAGACGCGGGTCGCGATCTTCATGGAGAACACAGGCCAGGTCGCGGTCGCGACCGTGCAGACGCCGGGCGGGCGCGTTACCTATGCCGGCGATGCGGCGATCAGCGGTGTGCCGGGTACCGCGGCACCGGTACCGCTGGCGTTCCGCGATACCGCGGGGTCGTCATGCGGGGCGCTGCTGCCGACCGGAAACGGCGTCGACAGGATCGACGGGATTGCGTGCACGCTGATCGACAACGGCATGCCTTGCGTCGTCATCGCCGCCCGGGACGTCGGGATCACCGGTTACGAGGATCGCGAGACGCTGGATGCCAACACCGACATGAAGGCCAGGGTCGAGGCGATCCGCCTGAAGGCCGGACCGATGATGAACCTGGGCGAGGTGGCCGCCAAGTCGGTGCCGAAGATGATGCTGGTGGCCGCGCCGCAGGAGGGCGGCGCGGTCGCCGTGCGCTCGCTGATCCCGCACCGCGTCCATGCCTCGATCGGCGTGCTGGGCGCGGTGAGTGTCGCGACGGCGTGCCTGATCCCGGACTCGCCAGCCGCTGCCTGCGCGCACGTGCCGGAGGGTAGGCGACTGACGCTTGGCGTCGAGCACCCGACCGGCGTTACCGAATGCGTGGTGACGCTGGACGACGATGGTCGGCCGGTCGAGGCGGGCATGTTGCGCACCGCGCGCAAGCTGATGGACGGGGAGGTGTTCGCGTGAAGGATGCAGACGGCCGGATCCGCAGCTGGACGCTCCAGCCGTCCAAGCCCCGCTTCACGCCGCCGCCGGGCGCGGTCGATGCGCATTGTCACGTCTTCGGGCCCCAGGCGGCGTTTCCCTTCAGCCCGAAGGCGAAATATCTGCCGCAGGATGCCGGGCCGGACGCACTGTTCGCGTTGCGCCGGCAGCTGGGGTTCAGCCGCAATGTGATCGTCCAGGCGAGCTGTCACGGTACCGACAACCGCGCGACGCTCCATGCGATCGCGGTGTCGGACGGGACCTGTCGCGGTGTCGCGGTGGTCGATCCCGCGATCGCCGATGCCGAACTCGACGCCCTGCACGCCGGCGGCATCCGCGGGGTGCGGTTCAACTTTCTGAAACGGCTGGTCGACGATGCGCCGAAGGACAAGTTCCTCGACGTCGCGCATCGCATCCGGCGGCTCGGCTGGCACGTCGTCGTCTATTTCGAGGCTGACATCCTCGCGGAGATGCGCCCCTTCCTCGCGGCGATCCCCGTGCCGGTCGTCATCGATCACATGGGCCGCCTCGATGTGACGCAGGGACCGGACGGCGCCGACATGACCGCGTTCCGCACCCTGCTCGACAGCCGGGACGATATCTGGACGAAGGTGACCTGTCCCGACCGTCTCGATCCCGCCGGCCCGCCCTATGCCGATTTCGTCCGCGCGGTGCGACCGCTGGTCGAGAGCTATCCCGATCGTGTGCTCTGGGGGACGGACTGGCCGCACCCGAACATGGAAAGCGTATTGCCCGACGACGGCGCGCTGGTCGACGTCATTCCCGAAATCGCGCCGACGGCAGACCTGCAACGCAGGCTCCTCGTCGACAATCCGATGCGGCTGTACTGGCCCGAAGAAGGATAATGCGCCGGAGCCGGTAGGTCGGATCGGTTCCGCAACTCCAGCCGCATCTTCGTCTCCCGCGTCCCGGTTTATGCGCCGTCGAACGCCCACGGCGATACCGGATGGCAGACAGTGGCGGGTATTCGATGAGACGATTCACGATCCTTATGGCAGCGCAGCTATCGCTGTGGTCGCCGGCGGCATCGGCGCAATGGGCGCCCCCCGGAACGGCCCTCGTGCCGCCATCGCTGCCAGCGGTCGGAAGCCGGAACGTCGTCGTGACCGTGGCCCCTCGCGTCCCCAGGCCGACGACGCGGTCCTGCGTCGTGCCGGTGCTGCCGCGCCGCGAATTCGTGGGAGCGGACCTGCATCCTGTCGATTACGCACCTCCGGCAGACTGCCCGGGGCCGTGGGCCCGCATCGTGCTGGAAAGCGATTTCGACGTCACCGCGGGCCGGCAATACGACCGGACCGCGCGACTGTCGCTGGCCGGGGTGCCGCTGTTTACCGGAACGACGATGGAGCCGCGCGCCGATCTGGCGCCGGAATGGCACGTCGAACGCGACCTGACGGAGTATGCCGCCCTGTTCGCCAAGCCTGCGACCGGGACGGCGTTCCTCGAAAATTACGTCGATGCCAAGCACGATGGACGCGTGTTCTGGCAGGCGCGCCTCATCTTCTATCCCGCCGGCGGCGGCAGCCCGGCACCGGCTGTGCCGGATCTCGTGGTGCCCATGGCTCCCGCGGTGACGAAGCTGACCGAGAAGGACCGTGTTCTCGCCCGCACCGTCACCTGGCCACGAAACCTGACGCGTTTGGCGCTCGACGTCCTCGTCATGCCGCAAAGCGGGGACGAATCCTGGCAGCGCTGTCTGCCGGCTGACGCCATGCCGAAGGATCTGAAGGGCGAAAGTTCGTGCGGTTACCCGTTTCGCGAAAGCGAAATCCGGATCGATGGGCAGCTCGCAGGCTTTGCGCCCGTCTATCCGTGGATCTACACCGGAGCGATGGGCGTGTGGAACTGGACGCTGATCCCGGGGATCGGCACGCTCGATCTACAGCCGTATCGCGTCGATCTGACGCCGTTTGCGGCGCTGATGAACGATGGCAAGCCGCACCGGATCGAACTGACGGCGCGCGGCGCCAAGGACTATATGGCCGCCACCGGCGTCCTGCTCGCCTGGCAGGATGGCAAGCGCCGCATCGTCACCGGCAAGCTGACGCGCAACACGCTGACGGCGTCGTCGCTGACGCTGTCAGGGGATTTCGATACGTCCAGAGCGTCGGGCGGATCGATCGATGTCGCGGCGGCGCGCACCGGCGGGGT
>DASTEN010000185.1:0-10551 GCA_035709645.1 Sphingomonas sp. | reverse complement strand
GCCCGCCGCCCGGTCGAGCTCGCGCCGCCCGGAACCCAGCCGGCGTTCCAGCGTCAGCCCCAGCCGCCCGGACAGGTCGTCGAGCCGCTGGCGTTGCGGCCCCAGGATCGCCTCCCGCTTCGGCAGCACGCGGACCAGCGCCCCCAGCCGCTCGCCCCCGCGTTCGTGATAGCGGCGCGCGCAGCGTTCGGTGCGCAGGCCGTACGTCTTGAGCGTGTGAACCAGGTCCGCCCTCACCGGCACCGCGATTTCGGCCGCGGCGGTCGGGGTCGGCGCGCGCAGGTCGGCGGCATGGTCGCACAGCGACGTGTCGGTTTCGTGCCCCACCGCCGAGATGATCGGGATCGAGCAGGCGGCGACCGCGCGGACAACGACTTCCTCGTTGAACGCCCAGAGATCCTCGATCGACCCGCCACCGCGTGCGACGATGACGAGATCGGGCCGGGGCACCGGACCGCCGGGCCGGATCGCGTCGAACCCACGCACCGCCGCCGCGACGTCCTCCGCCGCGCCCGGCCCCTGGACCTTCACCGGCCAGACGAGGACATGGGTCGGGCAGCGATCCTCCAGCCGGTGCAGGATGTCGCGGATCACCGCGCCGGTCGGCGAAGTGACGACACCGATCACCTTCGGCAGGAAGGGCAGCGCTTTCTTGCGCGCGGGATCGAACAGCCCCTCCGCGCCCAACCTGGCTTTCAGCTTCTCGAGCAGCGCCATCAGCGCGCCTTCGCCGGCCAGTTCCATCCGGTCGATCACGATCTGGTATTTGGAGCGGCCGGGATAGGTGGTCAGTTTACCCGTAGCGACAACTTCGACACCGTCGGTCGGCTGGAACTGCAGCGCCGACGCCGCGCCGCGCCACAGGATGCCGTCGATCACCGCGCTGTCGTCCTTCAGCGCCAGATAGCAGTGGCCCGAGCCTGCCCGCTTCCACCCCGAAATCTCGCCACGGATGCGAACGTGACCGAACGCCCCTTCGACGGTTCGCTTGAGCCGTGCCGAAAGCTCGCTGACCGACATATCGGGCGCGTTGCTGCCCGGCGCGGGCTCGGCTACCAGCCGGGCGGTATCTGCGTCGTCGAGGAAGGGATCGGCCATGAATGTCCTGCTGTTGGGCTCGGGTGGCCGGGAGCATGCGCTCGCCTGGAAACTCGTCCAGTCGCCCGGCCTGACCCGGCTGTACGCCGCGCCGGGCAATCCGGGAATAGCGAACCACTCCGACTGCGTCGACCTGAGCCTGGCCGACCACCGCGCCGTCGTCGACTTCTGCCGCGCAAAGCATATCGGGTTCGTCGTGATCGGCCCCGAAGCGCCGCTGGTCGCAGGGCTGGCCGACAATCTGCGCGCGATGGGCGTCGGCGTGTTCGGCCCGGGCAAGGTCGCCGCGCAGCTGGAAGGGTCGAAGGGCTTCACCAAGGATCTGTGTGCGCGCGAGAATATCCCGACTGCCCGGTACGAGCGGGTCCGCGCGCTGGACGGCGCCCGCGCGGTCGTCGCCGAATTCGGGCTGCCGGTGGTGATCAAGGCCGATGGTCTGGCCGCGGGCAAGGGTGTGACGATCGCCATGACCGCCCAGGACGCCGACGCGGCCCTGGTCGACCTGTTCCAGGGCCATGGCGCCGAAGCGGTGATCGAGGAATTCCTGGAGGGCGAGGAGGCCAGCCTGTTTGTCCTGACCGACGGCAAGCATCTGCTACCCTTCGGGTCGGCGCAGGATCACAAGCGGGTCGGCGACGGCGATACCGGGCCGAATACCGGCGGCATGGGCGCCTATTCGCCCGCGCGCGTGCTGACGCCCGAACTGGAAGCCCGCGCGATCGACGAGATCGTCCGGCCGACCGTGGAGGCGATGGCGCGCGTGGGGCATCCGTTCCAAGGTGTGCTCTACGCCGGGCTGATGCTGACCGCCGACGGACCGAAGCTGATCGAATATAACGCGCGCTTCGGCGACCCGGAATGCGAAGTGCTGATGCCGCGACTGGACGGCGACCTGCTGGATCTGATGATCGCGACCGACAAGGGCACGCTCGACCGGGTGACCGCCGAGTGGCGCGACGCGGTCGCGTTGACCGTGGTCATGGCGGCGGACGGCTATCCGGGTACGCCCGCGGCCGGCGGCGCGATCGGCGGGATCGACGCGGCCGAAGGTAACGGGGCGATCGTGTTCCAGGCCGGCACCGCGCTGCGCGACGGGGCGCTGGTCGCGGCCGGCGGGCGCGTGCTGGCGGTCACCGCCTGCGCCGCCACCGTCGCCGAGGCGCAGGCCGCAGCCTATCGTGCGGTCGACGCCATCGACTTCCCGACCGGCTTTGCCCGGCGCGACATCGGCTGGCGCGAAGTCGCCCGCGAAGGCGGCGAAACGCGCTGATCTGCGTTACAGGACGATCAAGCAACAGGGGCTGACGATGAGAAGCGACGCAAGCTGGCTGACGACGACCAACCTGGTGCTGATCGCGATCGGCATCGTGCTGGCGGTGATGGTGATCCTGCACGGCGCCCGGCTGAAGCGCCGCCGGCAGCAGGTCGACACCGCCATCGGCGATCGCCCCGACGGCGCCCCCGAACCGGCCCCTGCCGCCGCGCTCGACGAAACCCCGCCGCCTGCGCCCGAGACGACCCCGGTTGCGGTGGCGCCCGCACCGGCCCCGGTCGAGGTGGCGCCCGCGCCGACCCCGGCACCCGCTGCGCTGCCCGTGGCCCCGCCCCCGCCGCCGCTGGCCGGTGACGACACGCCCGTGGTCGCGACCGCTGCGCCGTTCGATCCCGCCCCCGCGACGATCGCCGCCGACCTGGCGACGCCCCCGTCCGATCCGGCGCCCGATGCGGCAGCGACGACTGGGCGCGACGATCTGACCCGCCTGAAGGGTGTCGGGCCGAAGCTGGCCGCGCGTCTGAACGAGCTCGGCGTGACGACCTACGCCCAGATCGCCGCCCTCTCGCCGTCCGACGCGGCGACGCTCGATGCCCAGCTCGGCAGCTTCCAGGGCCGCATGATCCGCGACCGCTGGGTCGAACAGGCCGGCTATCTGGCAAAGGACGACCGCGCGGGGTTCGAGGCGGCGTTCGGGAAGCTTTGAGCCGAAACTTGGCAGTCGTCATCCCCGCGAAGGCGGGGATCAATAGTCGCTGGCGGGCGTGGGTCTCACGGTTCGGCGACTATCTAGTCCCGCCTTCGCGGGACTGACGACGGATTCACTCCGCGCGCGACACCAGCAGCTTGTCGATCTTGCGGCCGTCCATGTCGACGATCTCGAACCGCCAGCCCTGGCTCTCGAAGGTTTCGCCTTCTTCGGGCAGGTGCTTCAGGATCGCCAGCGCCAGCCCGGCGACGGTCGCGAAGTCGCGGTCTTCGGCCAGGTCCAGGCCCAGCCGCTCGGCAAGCGAATCCGCCGCCATCGACCCCGACACCAGCAGCGACCCGTCCTCGCGTTCGACGACCATCCGTTCGGTGCCTTCGTCGACGTCCGACACGAATTCGCCGGCGATCGCCGCCAGCAGGTTCGCCGGCGTCACCACGCCTTCGAAATGGCCATATTCGTCGTGGACCAGCCCCATCGGCACTTCGGCCCGGCGCAGCACGACCAGCGCGTCCATCGCGTCGAGCTGGTCCGGCAGGACCGGCGCGGTCTTCATCAGCGCGCGCAGGTCGAGCGTGACCCCGCGCACCATCGCCTCGACGATGTCGCGCGCCTGCACGACGCCGACGACGGCATCGACCGATCCTTCGGCGACCGGCAGGCGGGTATGCGGCGATGCGACCAGGCGCGCGCGTAGGTCGGCGTCGGACAGATCGGCATCCAGCCATTCGACCGCGGTGCGCGGCGTCATCACCTCGCGCACCGGGCGGTCGGCCAGGCGCACGACGCCGGAAATGATCGTGCGCTCATGTTCTTCGATCACCCCCGACTTCGAGGCTTCGGCGACGATCAGGTGCAGCTCTTCGGCCGTCACCTGATTTTCCGATTCGCGGTTGAGGCCGAGCAGGCGGAAGATCAGCGCGCTCGATGAATCGAGCAGCCAGACGATCGGTTTGGTGACGACGGCCAGATACGTCATCGGCAGCGCCATGACGGCGGCAATCGGTTCCGGACTGCGCAGCGCGAACTGCTTGGGCACCAGTTCGCCGACGATCAGCGAGGCGAAGGTGGTCAGGCCGATGACGATCGCAAAGCCGATCGTCTCGGCGGTGTCGTGCGCGACGCCCAGCGTCTCGATCCGCGCGGCGGTCGGCGTCCCCAGGCTCGCCCCCGAATAGGCGCCGGCCAGAATGCCGATCAGCGTGATGCCGATCTGGACGGTCGACAGGAACTTGCCGGGATCCGCGGCCAGGCGGATCGCCGCCCCTGCGCCACGCTTGCCGACCTTGGCCATCGCCTCCAACCGCGCCTTGCGCGCCGACACGATCGCCAGCTCGCTCATCGCGAACACGCCGTTCAGCGCGACGAGCGCGAGGATGATGACGACATCGATCCAGGGAAAGGGGGGAAGCGCGCTCATGGACGTTGGGCATTCCCTTATCCGCGGATGGCCGCTGTGCACAACCATCGTCGTTATGTGCGGTTCAGTTCGCTTGCGGAACAAGATGCCGGCGAGACGGGTTTGCGCCCGCGAGTGTGTTGAAGATGGAGTTCGTCATGTTTCGTTCGAAGTTGCTGCTGGCCGCGAGCCTGAGTGCGATGACGCTGACCAGCGCGTGCGTCACCGATCCCGAAACCGGCGAGCGCCGGATTTCGAAGACCGCGATCGGCGGCCTGGGCGGCGCGGTGGGCGGCTATCTGCTGGGCGACCTGGTCGGCGGGCGGCGCGACCGCACCGAAAAGATCGTCGGTGCCGGCATCGGCGCGCTCGCGGGTGCCGGGATCGGTGCGTATATGGACAAGCAGGAACGCGATCTGCGCGCCCGCACTGCCGGCACCGACGTGCAGGTGATCCGCCAGGGCGACGAACTGGTGCTGAACATGCCCTCGGGCATCACCTTCGGCTACGACCGCGCCGACATCCAGCCGCAGTTCCGCCCGACGCTGGACCAGGTGGCCGACGTGCTGGCGCAGTATCAATCGACCTACGTCGACGTATACGGCCACACCGATTCGACCGGCGCCGACGCCTATAACCAGACGCTGTCGGAACGACGCGCGACCGCCGTTGCCGACTATCTGGCGGGTCACGGCGTGAACCCGGCCCGCCTGGGCACGCGCGGGTTCGGCGAGACCCAGCCGATCGCGTCGAACGCGACCGAAGACGGCCGCGCCGCCAACCGTCGCGTGGAAATCAAGATCGTGCCGGTCACGCGCGAGGGATAAGCGACGCACAGCAGGGGGGAGTGGCCGCGCGCCGCTCCCCCCTCATCACCCGATCAGAACGCGACGCGCACCCGTCCGACGAAACGGTCGCCGACATGGTCGGGATCGGCGAAGGGCGACGCCGTCCGCCGGTCGTCGATGCTGGTCGCCACATAGTCGAGCGACAGCGTCACCGGCGCCATCCCATAGGACAGGCCCAGCCGCCAATCGGTATAATTACCCGCCGGCCGCAACCGCGCGGCGCGCAGCGAGTCGTCGGTGCGCCCGCTCGACCGGCCGATCCCGGCATTGGCGGTCAACGGCGTGCCGATGATCGCGCCGCTGGCATTGGCGAACAGATACAGGTTGTCGCCACCGATCGCCGACTGGACGGGGGCATATTTCGCCCCGGCATCCAGCGATACGGGACCCAGCGTATAGCTGCCCGTCCCGCCCAGTTCGTAATAATCGGCCCGGATGCCGGCGTCGGCAAACAGATGCCCGGTCACCGATGCCCGCAGCCGCAGGTCGCCCAGGTCGAAGCCGCGCGCCACCTCCAGATCGGCGACCGCATCGGCGCCGGCGTGGCGGCGGGACCCGCGGGTCGTGACGACGCGGCCCGACAGGTCGAAGCCGGCCAGATCGGCGGTGACGTCGGCCGAGACCGCCGCACGCCCGTCGCTCCAGCTCAGGCCACGCCGCACTTCGTCGGTCGCGATCTCCGCCCCCAAGCTGGGACGCGATTGGGCGAGGACCGGGGTGGCGACGATGGCAGCGACCCCGGCGATCGTTACAGCGATCCGCCTCACCCGCGGCGCACCGGATCGTGCAGACGTTCGATCTCCGCCGTCAGCACCGGATGATCGTCCGTCGCCATCGCGATCAGCTTTGCCCGCAGCGCCGCGTCGCGCGCCGCGACATCCCGGGCGATCGCGCGGCGGGCACCGTCGCACCAGCCGGGCCGCGATCCGGTCAGCGCCGCGTCGTGGGTCATCGTGCGGGCCATCGTCGCGCCGCCGGCATGGCGGGCATCGCGATCGACGATCAGCGTCGCCTGCCACTGGCACCGCAGCGTCGTCGGCACCCGGCCAGGTGCGACCGATCCGACCTGCTTGTGCGTGACGACCACGCGGCTGCGATATTCGGCGTCTACGGCACCGCGGCGATGATCGATGCGTACGCTGTGGCTGTGCCCGATGCCGGTCGATACGCCCGTGATCGCGGCTGCTCCGGCGAGCAGCGCGGTCAGGATTCCTCCAGTCATGTCAGCTCCTTGGTTGCGGACGTCCCTCGCGCTTGCGGCGAGTGGACGGGAGTGAGGATGCAAGATCTACGCACCGCGGGCAAACGCGTTCCGGCGGTCGGGCGACCAACCGCGCTAGCGCCGCGCCGCAAAGAAATCGCGCAGCAGGTCAGCCGCTTCCCGCTCTCCGATGCCCGAATAGACCTCGGGCCGATGATGGCAGGTCGGCTGACCGAAGAAGCGCGGGCCGTGCTCCACCGCCCCGCCCTTCGCATCGCTCGCCCCGTAATACAGCCGGACGATCCGGGCGTGCGCGATGGCGCCGGCGCACATCGCACAGGGCTCCAGCGTCACCCAAAGGTCGCAGTCGTCCAGCCGGTCGCGGCCCAGCGCCCGGGCGGCGCGGCGAATCGCCAGCATCTCGGCATGGGCGGTCGGATCGTGAAGCGTGCGCGGGGCGTTGGCCGCGACCGCCAGGATCGCGCCCTTGCGAATCACCACCGCACCGACCGGCACCTCGCCGCGTCCCGCCGCCTCGGCAGCGGCATCGAGCGCGGCGCGCATGGGGGACGGCAGCGGGAACATCGTGCCCGATTAGACGGTGGCGGGCGTTCCGTCACGCGGGGCACGCAACACATTCCATAGCGCAAAGAGCGCCCCGGGCACGAAGCCGACCAGCGTCAGCGCGCATGCGATCCAGAAGTCGCGCCCGCCGCCGCGTTTCAGGAACACGCCCAGCGGCGGCAGCAGTACCGCCGCCACGACCTGCCCGGCGCTGGTCGAGCGCGAAGCGATCATTGCGGCGTGGCGGTCGTGTTGTCAGCCTTCTTCACCTCGACCACCGGGACCTGGACGGTCTTGTTCACGGTACCGACATCGATGGTGCCGACATCGACCTTCGGCGCCTGTCCGCCTTCGACCGCGACGCGGGGCAGGCGGCCGCCGTCGATCGAGATCATGCCCAGCGACATCAGGATGATGACGACGACGACCGCCAGACCCAGCAGAACCAGCAACGCGCGCATATCCAAATCTCCCCTAACCGGAATCGAATCGTTCGCGTAACCAAACGCGGGCAATCCGTGCTAAGTTGCATGGGTTCGCCGTGAATCGGTTGACGGATGCGGCACCACCGGGTAGGGGCGCGGCCTTTCCGGGTCGGTTTCGACCGTTGGTAGATCAGGATTTCAAGCGATGTCGCGCATTTGCGAGCTGACCGGCAAGGGCCGGCAGGTGGGCCACAATGTCTCCCACGCCAACAACAAGACCAAGCGGACGTTCCTGCCGAACCTGCAGAACGTGACGCTGATCAGCGACGCGCTGGGCACCAGCGTGCGTCTGCGCGTGTCGACCCACGGTCTGCGTTCGGTCGAGCACAATGGCGGCCTCGACAACTGGCTGGTCAAGACCAGCGACACCAACCTGTCGCTGCGTGCCCGTCGCCTGAAGCGCGACGTGGTCAAGAAGCTGGCCACCACCCAGGCCGCGTAAAGCGGACCTGCGCTGGTGCAGTAGCATCGGCGCATATCCGGATTTCACGAAGCGCCGCCCCGGCCGATGTCGGGGCGGCGCTTCGCGTGCGCTGAAGCGGCTCGTGCGAATCGTCGACCACGTGTCGGCCGCGACTGCGCGACGGCCAACCGGTTATCGGTCGAATCGGAACTTCAGCAGCAGCGTCCGTTCGAACAGGCTTGGTCCGTTGTCGTCGGACAGGATCCACAGGATCGTCGCCTTGCCCTCGCGCGTGACCGCCAACCCTTCGAAATTGTCGTGGATGACGTCGCCCGCAAAATGCGCGAGTTCGCGCCCGCGCACGGTGGCGCCGGGGCGGATCGCCGCCGCATCGACCAGCAGCAGCTTGGCGGTGAAGAAGTCGCGAACCGAAAACGCCCGCGTCAGCACCAGCAGGCGTCCGTCGGGCAAGACCGCGGCATCGGTCGGATAATAGCCATCGGGCGGCAGCAAGGCGAAGCGCCGGGCGCGTATCAGCGGATCGGTCGGGTCACCGGCAAAGATCAGCGCCTGCCTGCCGGGCGCGCCGCCGGGCATGTCGGCATCTTCCGAGAACACGATCGTGCGACCGTCCTTGAGAACCACCATCGCTTCCGCACCGCCGTTACGCGGCCAGCGTTGCATCCGCCGCGGGGCATGGTGGCGGATGACGCGGTTCATGGTCCTGTCATAGCGCCAGATCGCGTTGGCCCGTTCGAACCCGACCAGCAGGTCGCCGGTGCGCGGATCGACGATCAGCGATTCGCTGTCGCGGTCCTGTTTGCGCCACCCGGTTCCCGGGCCGCCGGGCAGGATGCCGGCGCGAATGTCGCGCGGCTGCCAATCGGCGCCCATCGCGAAATCCAGCGTCAGCCCGCCGTCGCTCAGCAGCAGGAACCGGTTCCCGCGCACCAGCAGCGACGAAAAGCCGCCGAACGCCCAGGTGCGGCTGGAGAGGTGCACGCCGCCCAGATAGGTCAGTGGCCCCAGCACGCGGAGTCCGGGCTGCGCCTCCGACAACGGTACGCGGGTCGCGGACACATGGGGGGTGCCGTCCCATAACGGCAATCGTTCGTCACCGCTCCACGACGGCACGCCGATCAGGACGGCCAGTATGATCAGGAGCACGCGCACGCTGCCGCCCCTAACGCGCCAGCACGCACCGCGACACCCGTTTCGCTGAACGAACGATAACAGCCGCATTCAGCGAGCGGCCACCGCGACTGTGCGAATCAGTGTCTTGTCGAAGGGCGACGATCCGAATCGAACCGCCGCCGGACGAAGTTGAGACGTGAGGAGATTTACGATGTTCAAGAAACTGACGCTCGCCGGCGCCGCGTTCGCAACCCTCGCGGGCGGCATGGTGGCCACGCCGGCAATGGCCCAGCGCTATGATCGCGGCTATGGTTACGACCGCGGGTACAACGACGGCTACGGCTACGACCGTGGGTATCGCAATTATCGCGGCTACGACCGCCGCTACGTCAACCGCGGCCAGCATCCGTGCAAGGACGGTGACGGCGGCACGGTGATCGGTGCGGTCGCCGGTGGTCTGGCCGGCAACGCCATCGCCGGACGTGGCGACCGTACGCTCGGCACGATCCTGGGCGGTGTGCTCGGCGCGGTCGCGGGTCGCGCGATCGACAAGTCGGATCCGCCGCGCGGCTGCGCCCGGTCGCGTTAAGGCGCGTCGGCAGGGCGCCGGTTCGCGAAGCGAATAACGCGACGCGGCCGGCGGGTCGCCGACAGGCGGTCCGACCGACGGCAGCGGCTGCGCCGCTGCCCGCCCCGAGCCTCAAGCCTAATTCCAGAGCTTTCCCGCGCGTGGCGTATCCGCGGGAAAACCATCCCCCGGGTGGCGTATCGGGGGCGGGGGTCGGTTCCGCGAGGAGCCGGCCCCCGAACCATGCCCGAAGCGATTTCCAAAAGCGGTTTCCGACCGATGCGTCATCGTAATTGCGTGTAATTGCGTCAGATAGGCGGCTGGCGGGGAGCACCGCAGCAGGGGCTGGGTCTGACCCTGCAAGCCGGCGGGACGACGTCCAGCTGCCTTCCTTACGCACCCCCTTCGGAGCAGGGCTTTGCCCGTGGCGGCGTCCCTCCTCGGTCACGGAGGAAAAGCTCCGCTCCCTCCTCGACCCAAATCGGCTTCATCACGATGGTGAAGATCGGTCGGAAGCCGCTTTAGCGCCCGATCGCGCGCCGGCTGAGCGCATCGCAGTCCGCGTTGCCGGCCGTCGGCCCCTGTTTGCCGGTAATCGCGCGACCGATCCCCTTCAGGATGTTGCCGACCGACTTCGTTTCCCTGGGCACGACGACCTGCGGCGACTTCAGCGTTCCCGAAACGCTGACCGATCCCGGAACGCGCAGCAGGCTTTCGCGCTTCGGGGCACCGGTCAGCGTCGCTGCGATGGTTTCCGCCGGGAACACGACCCCGCCGGTGCCGCGGGTCTGGCTGGCGCTGGTGTCGACGATCAGCGGAGCGAACCGCCCCCGGCCGCCGTCGACGTCCAGGCGCACGACGGCGCAGCGCAA
>DASTEN010000184.1:0-3961 GCA_035709645.1 Sphingomonas sp. | reverse complement strand
CTTCGAGGACAAGGCGGTTGCCGTTGTTGTCCGTCTCCAGCGCCGACAGAATGGCGGGCAGGGCGGTGTCGAACTGAACGTCGACGACCGCGCCGATGACCTGCGAGATGCGGCCGACGTTGTTGGTGGTGCCCTGCGTCGGGCGGGTGTCTTCGGCGAGGGTAGCCATTCTTCTTTCCTTCTTGTTCCCCGGCGAAGGCCGGGGTCCAGATCGAGAACCTGTGCGACTGGGCCCCGGCCTTCGCCGGGAACAGCCATTTGTTCGAATTAAAGGGCCTCGGCCCCCGAGATGATTTCCACCAGCTCGGTCGTGATCGCGGCCTGGCGGGTGCGGTTGTATTCGGTGGTGAGACGCTTGATGAGATCGCCCGCGTTGCGCGTCGCGTTGTCCATCGCGGTCATCTTGCTGCCCTGCTCGGACGCGGCATTCTCCCGCATCGCGCGGAACAGCTGTATCGCGACGTTGCGCGGCAGCAGTTCTTCGAGGATCGATTCCTCGTCGGGCTCATACTCTACGACGGCCATGCCGGTGTCGGCGCTGACGGGTGCGCTTGCCTCGACCTTTACCGGCAGGATCTGCTGCTCGGTCGGCTCCTGGGTCAGGACCGACTTGAAGGTCGAATAGAACAGGTGCGCGACGTCGAACTCGCCCGCTTCGAAACGGCGGATCAGGTCGTCGGCATAGCCCTTCGCGTCGGCAAAGGTCAGCTTGCCGAGATCGCCCGGCTCGATGCCGTGGACCATCGACGAACGGTACAGGCGGTTCAGCGCGTTCCGGCCCTTGCGGCCGATCGTGTAGAACTTCACCGTCTTGCCTGCTGCGATCAGCTTGTCGGCTTCACGGCGCGCCAGGCGGGCGATGTTGGTGTTGAACGCACCTGCCAGACCACGGTCGCTGGTCGCGACGACGAACAGGTGGACCTGATCCTTGCCGGTGCCGGCGATCAGCGGCGACGACCCCTTGTTCTTCGACACCAGGCTCGCGACGACGCGCTCCAGCGTCTGCGCATAGGGACGACCGGCCTCCGCTGCGTCCTGCGCACGACGCAGTTTCGCGGCGGCGACCATCTTCATCGCCTTCGTGATCTTCTGGGTCGACTTGACCGAGTTGATCCGGATCTTGAGGGCCTTGAGGCTAGCCATTCGTTATTCCTCTAACCCCGCAGGGTTGGTCCTCTGATCGCTTACGCAAACGTCTTTGCGAACGCGTCGAGCGCGGCCTTCAGGCCGGTCTTCGCTTCGTCGCCCAAGTCCTTGGTATCGCGGATCTTGGTCAGCACGTCGGCGTGGTTCGCACGCATGTCGGCGAGGAGGGCGGCTTCGTAGCGCACCACGTCCTGCGTCGCGACGGCGTCGAGATAGCCCTGCGTGCCGGCGAAGATCGACACGACCTGCTCCTCGAACGGCAGCGGCGAGAACTGGGCCTGCTTCAGCAGTTCCGTCAGGCGCGCGCCGCGGTTGAGCAGCTTCTGGGTCGAGGCGTCGAGGTCCGAGCCGAACTGCGCGAACGCCGCCATTTCGCGGTACTGCGCCAGCTCCAGCTTGATCGAGCCGGCGACCTTCTTCATCGCCTTGGTCTGCGCGGCCGAGCCGACGCGGCTGACCGACAGGCCGACGTTGATCGCCGGGCGGATACCCGCGTTGAACAGGTCGGTTTCCAGGAAGATCTGGCCGTCGGTGATCGAGATCACGTTGGTCGGGATGTAGGCCGACACGTCGCCCGCCTGCGTCTCGATGATCGGCAGCGCGGTCAGTGAGCCGCCGCCGTTCGCGTCCGACATCTTGGCCGCACGCTCGAGCAGGCGGCTGTGGAGATAGAACACGTCGCCCGGATACGCTTCACGGCCCGGCGGACGGCGCAGCAGCAGCGACATCTGGCGATACGCGACGGCCTGCTTCGACAGGTCGTCGAACACGATCAGCGCGTGCATGCCGTTGTCGCGGAAATATTCGCCCATTGCAGCACCGGTGTAGGGCGCCAGGAACTGCATCGGGGCCGGCTCCGACGCGGTGGCGGCGATGACGATGGAATATTCCATCGCGCCATTCTCTTCCAGCGTGCGGACGAGCTGCGCGACGGTCGAGCGCTTCTGGCCGACCGCGACATAGACGCAGTACAGCTTCTTCGATTCATCGCTGCCCTGATTGACGCCCTTCTGGTTGATGAAGGTGTCGATGGCGACGGCCGACTTGCCGGTCTGGCGGTCGCCGATGATCAGCTCGCGCTGGCCACGGCCGACGGGGACGAGCGCGTCGATCGCCTTCAGGCCCGACTGCATCGGCTCGCTGACCGACTGGCGCGGGATGATGCCCGGCGCCTTCACTTCGACGCGGCTGCGCTTTTCGGCGACGATCGGACCCTTGCCGTCGATCGGGTTGCCCAGACCATCGACCACGCGGCCGAGCAGGCCCTTGCCGACCGGCACGTCGACGATGGTGCCCGTGCGCTTGACGACGTCGCCTTCGCGGATTTCGGCGTCCGAGCCGAAGATCACGACGCCGACGTTGTCGGCTTCCAGGTTCAGCGCCATGCCCTGCACGCCGTTGGCGAATTCGACCATCTCGCCCGCCTGGACGTTGTCGAGGCCGTGGATGCGGGCGATGCCGTCACCGACGCTCAGCACCTGGCCGGTCTCGCTGACCGTGGCTTCGGTGCCGAAATTGGCGATCTGGTCCTTGATGACCTTCGAGATTTCTGCGGCGCGGATATCCATGTTCTTAGCCCTTCATCGCGTGCGCGAGAGTGTTGAGACGGGTCTTGATCGAGCTGTCGATCATCTGGCTGCCGATCTTCACGACCAGTCCACCAAGAAGCGAGGGGTCGACCGTGAGGTCGACGGAAACGTCACGGCCGACGCGGGTGCGCAGGGCCTGTTTGAGTTCGGCGACCTGGCTGTCGGTCAGCGGGTGGGCCGAGGTGACCTCCGCGGTCGTCTCGCCACGGTGACGCGCGGCGAGCGCACGGTACGCGCGGATGATCGCCGGCAGTTCGCGCAAGCGGCGATTTTCGGCCAGCACGCCCAGGAACTTCGTCGTCATCGGATCGAGCCCGAGCGTTGCGGCGACGGCAGCGATCGCCTTGCCGGCCGGACCGCGGCCGATCGCCGGGTTGCTGGTCAGGCTCACGAAGTCGGCCGATTCGCTCAAGGCCTGGCGCACCGTCTTGAGACTCGCCTCGACCGCGTCGATCTGCTTGCCGCTTTCCGCCAGCTCGAACAGCGCAGTCGCGTAGCGCCCGCTGAGGCTTGCCTGAATACCGCCGGTGCTTTCCACGCGCGCGTCGTTCCTTACGTCGGACAGAATGTGATTGCCCCTGCACGAAAAGGGGCCGGCGAACGCGGCCCCATGTGTCGGGTCGCGGCGCCCCTAGCATTGGTGTGCGCCCGGTGCAATCGCGAACCGGCAGATGGTTGACTAGGAAAGTGGATTAAGGTGAGGGTGCGCGGGATGACGGAGATCAGCGCACTCGGTTCCCACCTCGGCTTCTGGCTGCGACGCGTGTCGAATCATGTGTCGCAGCGGTTTGCCGCGCGGTTGGCGGAGCAGGGCGTGACCCCGGCCGAATGGGTGTTGCTGCGGCTGCTGCACGACGCGGGCGCGGTGCCGCCGAGCGTGCTGGCCGAGCGACTCGGCTTCACCCGCGGCGCGATCACGAAGCTGGTCGACCGGCTGCGCGCCAAGCGCCTCGTCGTGCGCGCCGCGGCGGGGCGGGCCGACCGCCGCTACCAGACGATCGCGCTGACGGGGGCGGGCGCGGTGCTGGTGCCGAAGCTGGCGGAGATCGCCGACGCGAACGATGCCGAGACGTTTGGGCATCTGAGCGCGGACGACCGAGCGACGCTCGACCGGTTGCTGCGCACATTGGTCGATCGCGCGCGGATCGAGGCAATTCCGACGGAATGATGCAGGCAATGATGGACGACGCCACAGTGGCGGTGGCGAAGCGCTCCACGGCCGGATC
>DASTEN010000183.1:0-6715 GCA_035709645.1 Sphingomonas sp. | reverse complement strand
GCGGTTTCACGCGCCGACGAGCGCCCGCCACCGCGATAGTCGCGAAAGCCGTATTTGGCGTCATAGGCATAATCGGCGTGACCGGGGCGATAGGCCTTGGCGACGTCGGAATAATCCTTCGATCGCTGGTCGACATTCTCGATCATCAGGCTGATCGGGGTACCCGTCGTCCGTCCCTCGAACACGCCGGACAGGATACGGACCGCATCCGGTTCGCGCCGCTGCGTGGTGAAGCGCGAGGTGCCGGGGCGGCGCTTGTCGAGCCAGGGCTGGATGTCCGCCTCGGCCAAGGGGATGCCCGGCGGACACCCGTCGATGACGACGCCCAGGGCCGGGCCGTGGCTCTCGCCCCAAGTCGTGAAGCGGAAAACGCGACCGAAACTGTTGTAGCTCACGCATCGTCCCCTAGCCGCGCAAAGGCCGGCGCGTGGGCTGCGATGCCCCGCACCCCGCACGGCATCTGCCCGTCCTGCAGCGGCAGGGCCATGAAATGGTCGCCGGCATAGGGGCTGTCGAACCCCGCGGCCCAATCGACCGAGAAGCCGTGGCGGCCATAGAAGTCCGGCTCGCCCAGCACGAAGCATAGGACGACGCCGGCCGCCGCCAGGTCGCGCAAGCCGGTGCGGATCAGCAGGTCGGCGATGCCCCGCCCCCGATGCGCGGCGGCAGTCGCGATCGGCGCCAGCGCGACCGCGGCGACGGACGTGCCACCGACCTCCACCGTCATCCGGCTGAACGCGATCATGCCGGCAAGCGCGCCGGTATCCTCGTCGTCGGCGACGAGCGTCAGGACCATATCACCATCGATGCAGAGCTGGCGGACCAGCATCGCCTCTTCGGCCTTCGGGAATGCAGCGGCCAACAACGCCTCGATCGCCGCGACGTCCCCACCGGTCGCGGGCCGGATCGCGTAGCTCATGCGGCGCGTGCGGCTGCCGTCTCCCAACGGTCCGCAAGCAAGGTCGCGACGGCGATGTCCTCGTCCAGGCCGTCCCAATGGATTCCTCCGGGCGACAAGAAAAAATCCCGTCGTTCCGCCGGTGTCCCCTTCAGGAGGCGCGGAAACCACGCGATCGGCACCCCGATCGTCCGCCCGTCTTCAAGCGAGACCCACATCGAATCTTCGTCGAAGCGTACATCAGTCGGTTCCGGCGAAATGTGCGTTCCAGCCATCCAAAATCTCCTGTCGCCGGCGAGCAGCGATTTCCTCTACCGTGCGGAGTTCGCGTGGGGTGAGACGACGGTTATAGGCGGGTCTGACCTCGGGAAACAGCCAGAGCTTGGCCGTGCCGCCCGGCCGGGTCACATGAATATGTACCGGCTCTCGCGGCGACCCTTCGAACGAATAGAAATGAAAGCGAAAGCCGCTATCGTGAAAGACAACCGGCATCTATGCCAGCGCGATGTCCGGTGCGTCCTCCGCCTTCATGCCGATGACGTTGTAGCCGGCATCGACATGGTGGATCTCGCCGGTCACGCCCGATGACAGGTCGCTGAGCATGTACAGCCCGGCGCCGCCGACGTCCTCGATCGTGACCGTGCGACGCATCGGCGCGTTCAGTTCGTTCCACTTCAGGATGTAGTTGAAATCGCCGATCCCGCGCGCGGCAAGCGTCTGGATCGGCCCTGCGGAGATCGCGTTCACGCGGATGTTCTCGCGGCCCAGATCGACCGCGAGATACTTCACGCTCGTCTCCAGCGCAGCCTTGGCGACGCCCATGACGTTATAGTGCGGAATGACTTTTTCGGCGCCGTAATAGGTCAGCGTCAGGATCGACCCGCCGTTCGGCATCAGTTCGCGCGCACGCTTCGCCACCGCGACCAGCGAATAGGCGGAGATGTTCATGGTCATCAGGAAATTGTCGAGCGTCGTGTCGTAATACCGCCCGCGCAGCTGCGACTTGTCGGAAAAGCCGATGGCGTGGACGACGAAATCGATCGTCGGCCATTCCGCCTTCAGCGCGTCGAACGTCGCATCCAGCGCGTCCATGTCGCTGACGTCGCAGTCGAACAGGCGGGCGACGCCCAGTTCCTCGGCAAGGGGGCGGACACGCTTTTCCATCGCGGCGCCCTGATAGCTGAAGGCGAGTTCGGCACCGGCGTCGCTCAACTGCTTGGCGATGCCCCACGCCAGCGACTTGTCGTTGGCCAGGCCCATGATCAGCCCGCGCTTCCCCTGCATCAATCCCGTCACGCCGCCGACCCTTCCACTTGCGTCCTCGTTTCGGGGGCGTCTACCGCAGGAACGGGCGGTTCCGCCAGTGCCGCGTTCAGATGCGCGCCGAACACGATACCCAGCCCGATCAGGAAGAAGAACAGCAGCATGACGACGACGCCCGCCAGGCTGCCATAGGTCAGGTCGTACCCGCCCAGAAGGCCCAGGATCTTGGGCAGCAGCGCGGTCATCGATACCCACCAGCCGGCGGTGAACAGCGCTCCGGGCCATTTCGGGCAGCTCGAATAGCGGTATTTGGCCGGCGTCACCGAATAGAACAGCATGTACAGCGCGCCGAACATCACGATGCCGGGGATCGCACGGCTGAGCCCGATCCACCCCGCGACACCCTCGGCAAAGGGCAGCAGCGAATAGACGAACTGTTCGGCGGCGGTCAGCACGCCCTGAATCAGGAAGGACACCAGCGCCAGCACGACCGATCCGACGATGACGACGACCGATCCCAGCCGGTATTTCCAGAACGGATTGGCAAACACGGTGCCATAGGCGCGGCGGAAGATATCGCGGATCGTCTCGATGAAGCTGCCGACGGTCCATAGGCCCACGAGGCCACCCAGCAGCAAGAGGTTGCCGGTGCGGGCGGTCAGTACGTCGGCGATGGGCTTGCGCAACAGGTCGCCGACGTCGGGGGGCAGGACGTGCAGGAAGGATTCCACCGTCTGCCGGGCTTCCTCGCTCTGTCCGAACAGCGATGCGATCGCGGTCGTGACGATGAAAAACGGAAACACCGTCATCAGCGATAGATAGGCAAGGTTTCCGGCGTGGATGAAACCATCGTTATATACGCCGATCAGCACGCGTTTAAGGATTTCCCAAGCCTGGCTGCCGGGGCCGAGCTTTTTCCATTCCTTCTGCATCCGCGCCCGTGCGCGCGCGCTGTGGTGGGCACGGGCCTCTGGCGTCTGGGGGGCGATTGCGTCGGTCACTCGATGGGTTCAGACGCCCAGCTTGGCCCTCGGGTTCCCGGCATCCCGTCCATCCCAGCTCTCGACGAAGCCGGTCAGCGCGGCGTCGTCGGCGGGAATTTCGACCATCAGCGTCACCAACTGGTCGCCGCGCCCGCCGCCCTTCTTGTGGAAACCGCGGCCTTTCAGACGCAGCGTCTTGCCCGACGACGCACCCTTGGGGACCGTCAGCATCACATTGCCCTCGACGGTCGGCACCGGCACCTTGCCGCCCAGCACCGCTTCGGCGAGGCTGATGGGCAGGTCCAGGCGCACGTCGTCGCCGTCGCGGGTGAAGAACCGATGCGCCCCGACCTCGATCGTCACGATCGCATCGCCGTTGCCGCCAGGGCCCGCGTCCCCCTTGCCGGTCAGGCGCATCTGCGTGCCGCTCTCGACGCCGGCGGGCAGTTTCAGGTCGATCGTCTTGCCGTCGCGCAGCGTCACGCGCTGGGGAGCGAGCGATGCGGCATCCTCGAAGCTGACGACCAGGCGATAGGGGACGTTGGCGCCCTTGGGGCTGGGGCGGCGACCGAAACCGCCCTGGAACCCGCCGCCGCCACCGCGCGCGCCGCCGAAGATGCTTTCGAAGATGTCGGAGAAATCGCCCGAATCGCCGCCCCCGCCGAAATCTGCCGAAAATCCGCCGCCGCCCGTACGCGCACCGGCGCCCGGCCGCGGACCATAGCCGAACGGCGCGGTCGGATTGCCGTCGCCGTCGATCTCTCCGCGATCGAACCGGGCGCGCTTGTCCTTGTCGGTCAGCAGGTCATAGGCCTGCGTGACCTGGCTGAAGCGTTCGGACGCCTTGGGATTGTCCTTGTTGCGGTCGGGATGCAGCTCTTTCGCAAGCTTGCGATACGCCTTCTTGATCTCGTCTTCGCTCGCGCCGCGGGCGACGCCCAGGGTCTGGTAAGGATCGGCCACACGATATCCTGTTCGAAAGGTGCGCTTATGTGGCGCGTGACGCGGGGTTTCGCAATCGCCGACCCGCGGATCAGCCCGCGCGGGCTGCCGTGGCGGCGATCGCGTCCGCGATCCGCTCGATCAGCGGGAGGGGCAGGTCGTGGCCCATGCCCGGCAGGATCAGCAGTTCCGCACCCGGGATGACCGCTGCGGTATCGCGTCCGCCCTCGACCGGGACCAGCGGATCGGCGTCGCCGTGGATGACGCACGTCGGCGCGGTGATGCGGCGCAGGCGTTCGCGGCGGTCGCCGTCGGCCAGCACCGCCGCCATCTGGCGCATGGCGCCGGCGGGCGAGAAACTGCGGTCGAAATCGCGTTCCACCCGCGCACGCAGGCGGACCGGATCGTGGGGATAGGCCGGGCTGCCGATCACCTGGGCGGTGCGCATCCCATGGGCGACGATCGTTTCGCGATCGGCGGTCATCGGCCGGCCGGTCAACGCCGCCAGCGCTTCGGGCCGGGCAGGCGGCAGAGCGGGGTTGCCGGTCGTCGACATGATCGAGGTGAGCGAGCGCACGCGCGTCGGATGCTCAGCGGCCACCAGCTGCGCGATCATGCCGCCCATCGACGCGCCGACGACATGCGCGCTCGGGATACCCAGCGCATCGAGCAGACCGACCGCGTCGGCCGCCATGTCGGTCAGGGTATAGGGCGGCGCGAACGCCCGGCCCGTCATCATCGCCATCATCATCTGCCCCGGGTCGGGCAGTCCGGCGCGGTCGAACTTGGTCGACAGGCCGATGTCGCGGTTGTCGAAGCGAATGACGCGAAACCCGCGTGCGACCAGGGCGTCGACCAATTCCACGGGCCACAGCGTCAGCTGCGCGCCGAGACCCATGATCAGCAGAACGGGCGGCGCGGCGGGGTCGCCGACGTGTTCGTATTCGATGGTGATGCCGTTGGCGGTGATGGCGGTCATGAAAGCGGCTCTCCGAACAACATCCCATACCCCTAGCCGTCATCCCAACGAAGGCGGGATTAAATTCTGGCTGACGTGGCAGATCGAGCCGAAACGTCAGCCAGAATTGACCCCCGCCTCCGCGGGGGTGACGGTCAGAGTAGTAGGTGGGAAAGCCCTACTTCGCCCCGTATCCGTTATACAGCAGGCCGAAGAAGTCGCCCTTGTTCCACTTCGGACGCTCCGCACCATCGGCGATCTCGCGCGCGATGGCGTAGTTCACGTCGACGAAGCGCACACCCTGGCTCCAGTCGAGTGCGGGCGTCTGCCACACTTCGTCGCTGGGCTTGTGATAGTGGTTCTTGAAGAAATCATCGACCGCCGCCTTGCCCGGGCCCGCCTGGCCTGGCCACAGGAACACGCTCGGCACGCCCTGCTGGACGAAGCGGTAGTGATCGCTGCGGGTGAACAGGCCCTGTTCGGGCATCGGATCGGGCGAGAAGCCGACGCCGATCGAGGCGGCGGCCTTGCGCACGATCGGCCCGAGCGTCGAGCGATCGGCGCCAAAGGCGATCACGTCCTCGAACTTGTAAGTGATGATCGGCATGTCGAGGTTGACGTCGGCCACCATGGCGGCCTTCGGCACGGTCGGATTGTTGGCGAAATATTCGGCGCCGACCAGGCCCTTTTCCTCGGCCGTGACCGCCAGGAACAGGATCGAGCGCTTGGGGGCTGAGCCGCTCGCCTTGAACTTCTTCGCTTCCTCGATCAGCGAGGCGATGCCGACGGCATTGTCCTCCGCGCCGTTGTAGATGGTGTCACCGTTGACCGCACGGCCGACGCCGACGTGGTCCAGGTGGGCGCTGAGCACAACGTATTCTTGCCGAAGCTTGGGGTCGCTGCCGGGCAGCAGGCCGACGACGTTGGAGCTGGGCAGCGGCGTCCATTCGGTGTTGATCGCAGCCGACAGACGGCCCGGCAGGACGGTCGCCTTGAAGCGCGTTTCAGGCGCGGTCGCACCCTTCACCACGTCCGCCCAGGGCAGCTTGCTGCCGGCGAACAGCGTCTGTGCAAAGCTCTGGCTGATCAGGCCGAGGCTCGGTGCGCCCGGCGCGGGATCGAAGCCGACGCCGCCCTTTTCCCAGGTCACGCGCGGGCTCCGATAGCGGGCCGCGGCCATAGTGGTCATGCCGGCGGTCGGTTCGATCGTCAGCACGCCGACCGCGCCCTTCGCCATCGCGATCGCGCGCTTGGTCGCCGCGCTGCCGAAGTGCGCGCGCAGTTCCGGGTGCAGGCTTTCGGGCGCGCCGCCGAACAAGAGCACGATCTTGCCCTTCACATCGACGCCCGCGTAATCGTCGCGCTTGCTGCCGGGTTCGACGATGCCGAAGCCGACGAAGGCGAGGGGCGCGTCGACCTTCGTCGCCGGGTTCGCCGGGTTGGTGCCGGGGACATAGTCCTTGCCGAACGTCATCGGCACCGCCGCGCCCTTGGCCGGCTGATAGCTGAAGCTGCCCTGGTCCTTGGCCTTGACGGTGATCAGCGGCACCTGTTGCAGGTAGCTGCCGTCGTCGCCCATCGGGCGGAGGCCGGCCGCATAGAATTGCGATGCGACATATTGCGCGGCGATGTCATATTCGGGACTGCCGGCGTTGCGACCCTTCAGGGCAT
>DASTEN010000182.1:0-4345 GCA_035709645.1 Sphingomonas sp. | reverse complement strand
GCCCGAACATAGCGAAAGCGAGTGCACACATGAAACTGAACGATCTCCGCGACAATGCCGGCGCCCGTCACCGCAAGATGCGGGTCGGCCGTGGTATAGGTTCCGGCAAGGGTAAGACTTCGGGCCGCGGCCAGAAGGGTCAGAAGAGCCGTGAAGGCGTCTCGATCAATGGCTTCGAGGGCGGTCAGATGCCGCTCCACATGCGCATCCCGAAGCGCGGCTTCAACAACATCTTCGCCAAGGACTATGCCGAGGTGAACATCGGCGCGATCCAGAAGGCGATCGACGCGGGCAAGCTCGACGCGTCGGCAGCGCTCGATCAGGCGGCGCTCAATGCAGCCGGCCTGACGCGCGGTGGCAAGGACGGCGTCCGCGTGCTCGGCAAGGGCGAACTGACCGCCAAGCTGACCCTGACGGTCGCCGGTGCGTCGAAGTCGGCGATCGAAGCGATCGAAAAGGCCGGTGGTTCGGTCACGATCCCCGAGATCGTGCCCGCGGCCGACAAGGCGAAGGCCAAGCACCGCACCGGCCGCGCCGCGCCCAAGGCGTAAGCGTACCGGATATTCCACACCGTTCGTGTCGAGCAGGGTTCGAACTTGTCGAGAACCCGTATCGAGGCAGATGTCTCGATACGCCGCCTCGACTTCGGCGCGTCGCGCCGAAGTTTATCCTGAGCGGCTGGCTTGCCAGCCAGTCGAAGCGGCTCGCATCGAAGGATCCTTCGATACGCCGCTTCGACAAGCTCAGCGGCTACTCAGGACGAACGGTGTTTGGGATGATTTGGCAGTCGAAAGCGCGCCACGCATTAGACAAGCGCGGATCCGCGCCTATATGAGCGGCGGGGCGGGTCACAACGCATCCCGCCGTTTTTGTTTCCGGGAATTCTGACAGCATGGCATCCGCAGCCGACAATCTGGCATCCGGCCTCAACCTGTCCAAGTTCGGCAAGGCGACCGACCTCAAGAAGCGTCTCTGGTTCACCATCGGCGCGCTGATCGTGTTCCGGCTGCTCAGCTACGTGCCCCTGCCGGGCGTCGATGCGACCGGGCTGGCCGCGCTCGCCAACCGTTCGCGCGGCGGCGTGCTCGACTTCTTCAACACCTTCTCGGGCGGTGCGCTGGAACGCGCCTCGCTGATCGCGCTGGGGGTCATGCCCTACATCACGGCGTCGATCGTCGTGCAGCTGGCGACCTCGCTCAGCCCGCAGCTCGCCGCGATCAAGAAGGAAGGTGAATCGGGCCGCAAGAAGCTGAACCAGTACACCCGCTACGGCACGGTGCTGCTGACCGCGATCCAGGGCTATTTCATCGCGACCGGCTTCGAAGCCGGCGGTGCGGTGGTCGAGCCGGGCTTCGTCTTCCGCGTGACCGCGATCGTCTCGCTGATCGGCGGTACGATGTTCCTGATGTGGCTGGGCGAGCAGATCACCAGCCGCGGTGTCGGCAACGGCATCTCGCTCATCATCATGGCGGGCATCGTCGCCCACCTGCCGCGCACGCTGATCCAGCTGTTCGAGGGTGGCCGATCGGGTTCGCTCAATCCGCTGTCGGTCGCCGCGATCATCGTCGCGGTCATCGCGCTCGTCCTGTTCATCTGCTTCATGGAGCGGGCCCAGCGCCGCATCCTGATCCAATACCCCAAACGTCAGACCGCGCGCGGCGTCCAGGCGGAGCGCAGCCATCTGCCGCTGAAGCTGAACACCGCCGGCGTCATTCCCCCGATCTTCGCATCGTCGCTGCTGCTGCTGCCGCTGACGATCACCCAGTTCGCCGGCCAGCGTGTCGCGGGCGAGAGCACCTGGGGCGATTTCGTCATCACGCTGAACCAGTATCTGACGCACGGATCGCCGGTGTACATGGCGCTGTACGGCGCAGGCATCATCTTCTTCTCGTTCTTCTACACCGCGGTCGTGTTCAATCCGGAAGAGACGGCGGACAATCTGAAGCGCTACGGCGGGTTCATTCCGGGCATCCGTCCGGGCAAGAACACCGAGACCTATTTCGATTACGTCCTGACCCGCATCACCGTCATCGGCGCCGCCTATCTGACGATCATCTGTCTGCTGCCGGAATATCTGGTGTCGGCGCTCAGCATCCCATTCTATCTGGGTGGCACCAGCCTGCTGATCGTCGTCAACGTGACGATGGATACGGTGACGCAGATCCAGTCGCACCTGCTGGCGCACCAGTATGGCGACCTGATCAAGAAGGCCAAGCTCAAGGGTGGGCGGCTGCGGTAACCCCGCGCCGGCCACCACCACCGTCTATCGCGACAAGGGGAGCCGCGACGTGAACATCATCCTTCTCGGGCCTCCGGGCGCAGGCAAAGGCACGCAGGCGAGCCGGCTCGAGGCCGATCGCGGCATGGTGCAGCTATCCACCGGCGACATGCTGCGCGCGGCGGTGAAGGCGGAAACACCGGTCGGCCTGAAGGCCAAGGCGGTGATGGAAGCGGGCGAACTCGTCTCCGACGCGATCGTGTCGGCGCTGATCGGCGAGCGGCTCGACATGGCCGATACCGCGAACGGCGCGATCTTCGACGGTTACCCCCGCACGGAGGCGCAGGCGGAAGCGCTCGACCTGCTGCTCAGCGAGCGCGGGCGCAAGCTCGACGCGGTCATCGAACTGGCGGTGAACGAGGACGCGCTGGTCGAACGCATCACCGGTCGCTTCACCTGCGCCAAGTGTGGGGCAGGCTACCACGACACGTTCAAGCAACCGGCGGTCGCCGGGGTTTGCGATGTGTGCGGATCGGACGAATTCAAGCGCCGGCCCGACGACAATGCCGAAACGGTCCGCACGCGCATGGCCGAATACCGCGCGAAGACCGCGCCGATCCTGCCGATCTACGAGGCCCGCGGGATCGTCCACCGCGTCGACGGCATGGCCGACATCGCACAGGTGACCGCCGAGATCGAAGCGATCCTCGACAGGCTGGGCTGAGCGGGGAGGGGCGGGTGTCGCTGACGCCCCGTCGCGCGCCCGCCCATCCGCGCTCCCCGTCAGGCGGGAGCCCTGGGCCACGAGCTACCCGACCCGCTGTATTGCTGAACCCTGGGTTCCCGCCTGCGAGGGAACGCGGACAGCTCTTGGCAACGTGAGAAGACGTTCGGAGAGGACCCCGTCCCGGCCGAACAGCTGGGTCGCCTGAAGGCGATCGCGGCGGCCGTCCCGGACCCGGTAACATGACCCTTTTGTAATGCACCGGCCACCCGGCTGACGGGCTGGCGGGTGCATACCGTCTCTCGGAACGGCGACGTGCCGAACCCGAAAGCGACGTGAAGGAGATTGCCGATGACCCGTCTGTTCCTGTCGACCGCTGCACTGGCGCTGATCGCGGCGCCGACGATCGCGTCCGCGCAACCCACCGCCGCGAGCAAGACGACGGCCGCCAAGCACAAGGTCGTCGCAGTGAAAACCGTCAAGACGGTGAAGACGACCAAGAAGTAGGCGTCGACCCCCTTTCTACCCCTGTTTTCGGCGTTTCCCGGGGGTTTCCCCTTTCCCCCGGGATGCAGCGGCCGGTGAGGGAACCTCCCGCCTTCCCGGCCGCATTGCATTTCGGCGCCGACGCGGCGTAACCACCGCCATGCGCCACATCCACCTCCCGACGCGCCGCTGATGCGCCTTTCGACCACGGCCCGCATCGGACTGATGGCGGTCGCGCTGGCGCTGGTCGCCGGATGGGTCCCGGTCGCCTTCCTCTGGCACTCCACGCACGACGACGCGATCGGCGTGCTGCGCCGCGATACGCTGGAGCGCAGCCGCATCCTGTCGGCGGCAATCGCCCGCGACGGGCGCCGCGCACTCGACGATGCCGTCGGGCAGGCGCGGAGCGTCCGCGACAGTTCGTTGATCGTCGCGCTGGTCGACGACGAGGGGCGCCGCCAGGCCGGAAACGGCCCGGCCCGGCTTGCCGAGGCTCCGGTGGCCGGCTTTCGCATCGCCTATCTCGGCACGACCGATCCCTGGCGCACGCGCGAAGCCGGTGTCGGTCTGACGCGCGTGCCCGGTGGATGGCTGGTCACCGGGCGGCTTCTGGACGACTGGCAGGCGTCGCAACGCGGGATCGAACGCGCGCTGCTGCTGTCCGCGCTGGTCGCGCTGGTGCTCGGGGTCGCGGGGGCGGCGACGTTGATGCGCTATGTCAGCCGCCGGATCGACGCGGTCGCTACCACCGCCGACGCGGTCGCCGCCGGTGATCTGGCGCGCCGCGTCACGGTGCCGGCCGACCGCCACGACGCGTTCGATCGCCTGGGCCTGCGCGTCAATGCGATGCTCGCCCGGATCGAGCGGTTGATGGAGGAACTGCGCATCGTCACCGACAGCCTGGCGCACGACCTCCG
>DASTEN010000181.1:0-5477 GCA_035709645.1 Sphingomonas sp. | reverse complement strand
TGAAGCAGAGCTTCAGCCACGGCCGTAGTAATACGGTGGTGGTCGAAGTGAAGCGCCGTCGCGTGCTCGGCCCCCAGGGCGGGCAGGCTCCCGATACGACGGTGCAGGATGCGCCCGAGGCGGCACCGACGCCGGCTCCGGTCGCAGCCCCCACCCCGGCCCCGCGTCCCGCACCGGCCGACAATCTGTCGCCGCAGGAACGCCAGGCCAAGCTGCTGCGCGAAGCCGAAGAGCAGCGCATGTCCGCGCTCGAGGACGCCCGTCGTCGCGAGGAACAGGCTCGCGCCCAGGCCGCCGAGGATGAAAAGCGCCGTGCGGCCGAGCGTGCGGCCGCCGCCGAAGCGGAGGCTGCCAAGTCCGCGCCGGCGCCCGAGCCGACCCCGGCTCCGGAACCGACGCCCGCTCCGACACCCGCGCCCGCAGCGGTTGCCGAAGCGCCTGCCGCAAAGCCGGCCCCGGCGCCCGCCGCTGCACCGACCCCGGCGCCTACGCCTGCGCCGACACCGGCTCCGGCGCCCGAGCCGATCACGCTGACCGCCGATGCCTCGCGTCCGGCGCCGCGTCGCTTCACGCCGGTGCCGCGTCCGGAAATTCCCAAGCCCGTGGCGAAGCCGGCACCGGCCCCGACCCCCGCTCCGGCCGCTGCCTCGTCTGGCTCGGCCGCCCCGGGTGGCAGCGCGCCGCAGCGCGCGATGCCGTCGGGCATCGCCACGCCGCGCAACACGGCCGCGCCGGCACGTCCGCAGCAGCGCGACCGCAAGGGCGACGAGCGTCGCGGCGGCAAGCTGACCGTCAACCGCGCCCTCAACGAGGACGGCGCCCGCGCCCGTTCGCTCGCCGCGCTGAAGCGTGCCCGCGAGAAGGAGAAGCGTGGCTTCGGCGGCCCGCGCGAGCCACAGGCCAAGCAGATCCGCGACGTGCAGGTGCCCGAGACGATCACCGTCGGCGAACTTGCGAACCGTATGGCGGAGCGCGGTGCCGACCTGGTGAAGGCGCTGTTCAAGATGGGGTCGCCCGTCACGATCAACGCCACGATCGACCAGGACACCGCCGAACTGCTGGTGACCGAATTCGGCCACAACATCGTCCGCGTCAGCGATTCGGACATCGATCTTGCCACCGATACGGTCGAGGATGCGCCCGAAAGCCTGCGTCCGCGCCCGCCGGTGGTGACCATCATGGGCCACGTCGACCACGGCAAGACCTCGCTGCTCGATGCCCTGCGCGGCACCGACGTGGTAAAGGGCGAAGCCGGCGGCATCACCCAGCACATCGGCGCGTATCAGGTGACGCTGAAGGACAAGTCCAAGATCACCTTCCTCGACACGCCGGGCCACGAGGCGTTCACCGCCATGCGTGCCCGCGGTGCCGACGTGACCGACATCGTGGTGCTGGTGGTCGCGGCCGACGACGGGCTGATGCCGCAGACGATCGAGGCGATCAACCACACCAAGGCGGCCGGCAAGCCGATGATCGTCGCGATCAACAAGATCGACAAGCCCGAGGCCAATGCCCAGCGCGTGCGCGAGCGTCTGCTCGAGCATGACGTGCAAGTCGAGGCGATGGGCGGCGAGACGCAGGACGTCGAGGTGTCGGCCAAGAACCGCACCGGCCTCGACGAGCTGATCGAGAAGATCCAGCTTCAGGCCGAGTTGATGGAGCTGACCGCCAACCCCGACCGTGCCGCCGAAGGCAGCGTGATCGAGGCGAAGCTCGACAAGGGCCGCGGTCCGGTCGCGACCATCCTGGTCACGCGCGGCACGCTGAAGGTCGGCGACGTGTTCGTCGTGGGTGCCGAAAGCGGCAAGGTCCGCGCGATCGTCGACGACAAGGGCCGTCAGATGAAGTCGGCCGATCCGTCGATGCCGGTCGAGGTGCTGGGCATCACCGGCACGCCGTCGGCGGGCGACACGCTGAGCGTCGTCGAGAACGAGGCGCGCGCGCGTGAAGTCGCCGAATATCGCCAGAGCGTCCTGACGCAGAAGCGCACGACGTCGGCACCGGCCAGCCTGGAATCGATGTTCTCGGCGCTGAAGGCCAAGCAGGCGATCGAATATCCGCTGGTCGTGAAGGCCGACACGCAAGGGACGGTCGAGGCGATCGTGGCCGCGATCAACAAGATCTCGACCGACGACATCCGCGCCCGCATCCTGCATTCGGGCGTCGGCGGCATTACCGAGAGCGATGTCAACGTCGCGGCAGCCTCGGGCGCCCCGATCATCGGCTTCAACGTGCGTCCGAATGCGAATGCACGCCAGATCGCCGAACGGCACAAGGTTGCGTTGAAGTACTACGACGTCATCTACGACCTGACCGACGAAATCCGCGCCGGCATGGCGGGCCAGCTCGGGCCGGAAGCGTTCGAAACGGTCGTCGGCCGTGCGGAAATCCGCGAGGTCTTCTCGGCGGGCAAGCATGGCAAGGCCGCCGGTCTGCTGGTCACCGAAGGCGTTATCCGCAAGGCGCTCAAGGCGCGCATCACCCGGGCGGATGTCATCATCTACCAGGGCGAGATCGCCTCGCTACGCCGCTTCAAGGACGACGTCGCCGAAGTGCGCGCAGGGCTCGAATGCGGTGTCACGTTCAGCCAGAACTTCACCGACATCAAGGCCGGCGACTATCTGGAAACGTTCGAAGTCGAACTGCGCGAGCGGACGCTGTAAGCAAACTAGGGAGCCGGGATCGTGGAGACGCGCTTCTCGGCTTCCGCTGCACGGGCTTTGATCCGATCGAATAAGCGGGAGTTGTTACGCGCCAAGATTGCCGAACTGGCCGCCGACCCGCTGACGCAGACCGCGAACATCAGGCGGTTGCAGGGTCGTCCGGAATATCGAATGCGTGTGCAGGATTGGCGCATCATCTTCCGAATAGAAGATGACGTTTTGTTCATCGATGATGTCGGTCCACGCGGTTCGGTGTATAGGTGAGGCATGACGGTTCAGTTCGTAGAGATCGCTGGTCAAAAGATGGCCGTGCTGCCGGTCGCCGATTACGAACGGCTGATCGATGCTGCCGAGGACCGGGAGGACGGGGCCGCCGCGCAAGCCGCTGCCGAACGGCGCCAAGCTGGCGAAGAGTATCTTCCCGCAGCGTTGGTTGACCGCATCCTGAACGGCGAGAACGCACTCAAGGTCTGGCGCCAATATCGCGGACGTACCCAGGAAGAGCTTTCCCGTCTGATCGGCCTTTCGTCGAACGAAGTCGGCAAGCTTGAGCGCGGTGAGCACAAAGGGACGCTGGATGTTTGGTCGAAGCTGGCGGCAGCGTTGAACACATCGATAGAAGATTTGACGGCGACACTCTGACGATGCGCGTGGAACAACAAGAAAAATCCGTCCGTACGCTGCGCGTCGGCGAACAGGTCCGCCATATCCTGAGCGAGATCCTGCAGCGCGGCGATGTACATGACGACGTGCTGACCAGCCATGTCGTCAGCATCACCGAAGTCCGCATGTCCCCCGACCTGCGCCACGCGACCGTCTTCGTGAAGCCGCTGCTCGGCAAGGACGAGGACGCGGTGCTGAAGGCGCTCAGGACCAATACCGCCTATCTCCAGCGCGAGGTCGCGCACCGCGTGAAGATGAAATACGCGGCACGCCTGAAATTCCTGGCCGACGAGAGCTTCGACGAAGGCAGCCATATCGACAAGATCCTGCGCTCGGATCAGGTGGCGCAAGACCTTGACGGGGATTGAGGTAAGACGCATCTTACCGATGTGGGATTTGCGATCACCTTGTCGTCCAAAGGACAGATCGTCCTGCCGAAGGATGTCCGCGATGCGCTCGACCTGCGCCCCGGTGAGCGGCTGACGGTGGAGCGGATCGGCCGGCGGATCATCATCGAACAGGCCGAACCGCCGCGCGAAAAGATCAGCTATGCCGAATTTCGTCGCCGCGTGCCCGCGTATGAGGGCAAGCCTGTCTCGGTCGAAGACATGACCGCGCAGGTCGGCACGCTATTTCGCGACTGGAAGAGCTGACCGCTTGGTCGCCGTCGACACCAATATCATCGTCAGGCTGATCGTCGCGGACGATGAGACGCAGCTGCAACGCGCGCTGGCATTGGCAGCGACCGAGCCGATGTATGTCTCCCTGACCGTTCTGGTCGAAATCGATTGGGTTCTCCGGTCCGTATATGGCTATGACCGCGGCCGCATCGTCGTCGCCATCGCCAGCCTGTACGAGGCCTTCGACATCGTCTTCGAAAATCCGGCCGACGTCCGGTGGGCACTCGAACGCTATGCCCTCGCAGGCGACCTCGCGGATTACCTTCATATCTCGGCGGCCCGACCGGCGGGTCGATTCGCCTCCTTCGAGCGCCGTCTTGTCTCGCGCGCGGGCGACAAGCCCCCCGTCGCGGTGGAGTGCCTCAGCTGATGGCCAAGCTCTATTTCTACTACGCCAGCATGAATGCCGGGAAGTCGACGACCCTGCTTCAGGCCGACTTCAACTATCGCGAACGCGGCATGCGGACGATGCTGTTCACCGCCGCGATCGACGATCGCTACGACGCGCGGACAATCACGTCGCGGATCGGGCTTTCCATGCCGGCGATCGCGTTCGACGGCGCGACCGATATCGGCGCATGCGTCGCCGACGAGCAGCGCCGCGCGAAGATCGACTGCGTGCTGGTCGACGAGGCGCAGTTCCTGACCCCCGAACAGGTCGCGCAGCTGGCGTGGGTGTGCGACGTCGTCGGCATTCCCGTGCTCGCCTACGGCCTGCGCACCGATTTCCAGGGCGCGCTGTTCGCCGGGTCGGCGCGGCTGCTGGCCGTCGCCGATGCCCTTATCGAGATCAAGTCGGTCTGCCTGTGCGGGCGCAAGGCGACGATGAACGCGCGGATCGGCGAAGACGGTCACGCCGCGAGCGAAGGCGCGCAGACCGAGATCGGTGGCAACGACCGCTATGTCGCGCTGTGCCGCCGTCATTTCGACGAAGCCCTGGCTGGCGAACTCGTGCTGGGCCGGGCGTGACGTCGGTGCTGCACGGCTGGATCATCCTCGACAAGCCGCTGGGCCTTGGCTCCACGCAGGGCGTGTCCGCGGTCAAGCGCGCGCTGCGGCAGGGCGGGTACGGCAAGGCGAAGGTCGGACACGGCGGCACGCTCGACCCGCTGGCGACGGGCGTCCTGCCGATCGCGGTGGGCGAGGCGACGAAACTGGCAGGCCGCATGCTCGATGCGTCCAAGGTCTATGACTTCACGGTGCGGTTCGGGGTGCAGACCGACACGCTCGATGCCGAGGGGACGGTGATCGCGATGAGCGACGTGCGGCCGACGGGCGGCGCGGTCGAGGCGGTGTTGGGGCAGTTCACCGGGCCGATCGCGCAGGTCCCGCCGAAATATTCGGCACTGAAGGTCGACGGCGCACGGGCGTATGATCTGGCGCGGGCAGGCGAGGCCGTGGTGCTCGCGAGCCGGGATGTGGTGGTTCACAGTCTGAAAGTCCTTCCCGGCACGGGGAGGGGGACCGCCGC
>DASTEN010000180.1:0-3302 GCA_035709645.1 Sphingomonas sp. | reverse complement strand
TGGCGCACGCGCGCGGCGGTGGCGGGGCCGAGGTCGGAGGCGATCAGCGCCTCTTCGATATCGTCGAGCGTCGCATCGTCGAGCCGCGCGGCGCCAAGACCGGCGAGGTTGCCGGTCAGGCGGTCGGAGGTGCGCTTGAAGCCGCCGAGCAGGCGCTGCGACCAGGAGGGGGTGGTACTCATGAATGCTGTCCGATCAACTTGCCGTCGACGATGTGGGTAATGCGGGCGTTCACCAAACCCCTGGTCGGCCTTGAGCTGGTCGATCGGCGATGCGTTTCGGGCGACCCGCCTGGGGATGGCTGCCCGTCGACAGGTTCGGTGCGAGGGGAGGTGGGGAAGGTAACCTCAGCGAAATTCTCCGCATGGCCGCGGTCGCCGGGTGCCTCGACCAGCACGCGCTGTTCGGTGCCGACCAGCGACGAAAGCCAGACCGCGCGATGCTCCGCCGCGACCGCCCGCAGGCGGGCCGCACGATCCTTGACCACAACCGGCGCGACCTGCGGCATCCGTGCCGCCGGCGTGCCCGCGCGGGGCGAATAGGGGAAGATGTGCGCGTGGACGATGTCGCAGTCGGCGATCAGCGCCAAGCTGTTGGCGAATGCGCTGTCATCCTCGGTCGGGAAACCGGCGATGACATCGGCACCGATCGCGATTCCGGGCCGCCTGGCCTTCAATCGCGAGACCAGCGCGACCGACTGCGCCCGACTGTGGCGGCGCTTCATGCGTTTCAGGATCAGGTCGTCGCCGGCCTGGAGCGACAGGTGGACGTGGGGCATCACCCGGTCCTCACCGGTCAACAGGTCGAAGAGCCGATCGTCGATCTCGATCCCGTCGAGCGACGACAGCCGCAGGCGGGGGAGGGCGGGTACGAGCTTAAGGATCCGTTCGACGAGGTGGCCGAGCGTCGGGTTGCCGGGCAAGTCGTGGCCATAGCTGGTCAGATCGACCCCGGTCAGCACCACTTCCCGATGGCCCGCGGCGACCAGATTCGCGATGCGTTCGACCACCGCGCCGGCAGGGATCGACCGGCTGGGACCACGGCCGAACGGGATCGCGCAAAAGGTGCAGCGATGGTCGCAGCCATTCTGAACCTCGACCAGGGCGCGCGCATGACCGATGAAGCCCGCGTCCGTGGCTGTAAGCCCGGCCACGTCGTCCGACGGTGCCGGGATGGCCGGCGACCAATGGTGGACGGCCAGCTTGTCGAGGTTGCCGACGACGCGGTCAACCTCGGCCATCGCGGCGAAGCCTGTGGGATCGATCGTCGCGGCACAGCCCGTCACGATGATTTCGGCGTCGGGCCGCTGCCGCCGCGCCTTGCGGATCGCGGCGCGCGTCGCCTTGACCGCTTCGTTGGTCACGGCGCAGCTGTTGACGACGACGACATCGCGCGTGCCCAACAGCCCGCGGATCGTTTCGCTTTCGGCGATGTTGAGCCTGCAGCCGAGGGTGATG
Organism: Sphingomonas sp.; assembly: GCA_035709645.1. Taxonomy (GTDB): domain Bacteria; phylum Pseudomonadota; class Alphaproteobacteria; order Sphingomonadales; family Sphingomonadaceae; genus Sphingomonas. Next base: position 1,845 of record DASTEN010000180.1, on the reverse strand, counting down.
ACCTCGGGCGCCAAGGGAGCGAGCATGACGGGGCATCTAGGTAAGAGCGAGCGGGAAGTCCATGACGCAAGCCGGGAGGTGCTCGACTTCTGGTTCGCTCTGACCGAGCAGCAGCAGTTCGCGAAGGACGCAGAACTCGACCGGCAGATCGGAGACCGTTTCGGCCGGCTTCGGCAACAGGTGTTCGACGTCCAGGCGCAGGGCTGGCGCGACGACCCGGAGACGATGCTGGCGGCGATCATCCTGCTCGATCAGTTCAGCCGCAATCTGTACCGCGGACAGGCAAAGGCGTTCGAAGCCGACGATCTGGCGCTGACGCTGACGTACGAAGCGATCGCGAAGGGGTGGGACAGGCAGTTGCCGCCCGACCGGGCCGTGTTCCTGCTGATGCCGTTGATGCATGCCGAAGATGCCGCGTCGCAGGCCGTCAGCGTCGAGAAATTCGAAGCGCTAGGCCGCGAGAACAACGCCCGTTTCGCCCGCGATCACCGTGCCGTCTTCGATCGGTTCGGGCGTTTTCCCGGACGTAACGAGGCGCTGAGTCGCGGATCGACCGAAGACGAACTGGACTACCTCAGCCAGCCAGGCGCCGGCTGGTAACATCACCGGCTGCGGCCGGTACCGGTGCCGGTGCCGGTGCCGGCTGGCCCAGCATTCGACGTTCGGCGAGCAGGCGGCGGACGCCGCCCACCGACAGCGGTTTTCCGAAATGCCATCCCTGCGCCTTGGCGATGCCCAGCGCGATCAGGCGCTCGGCGATTTCGGCATCCTCCACGCCCTCTGCCGTGACCGGCAGGTTCAGGCTTTCGCCCAGGCGCGCGATCGCGCCGACGATGGCGGCCGAATCCGGACTTTCGGTCATCGACGTGACGAAGCTCTTGTCGATCTTGATCCGGTCGAACGGCAGGGCGCGCAGATGGGCGAGCGAGGAATAGCCGGTCCCGAAATCGTCGAGTGCCAGGCGGACGCCCTGGTTCTTCAGGCTGCCGACGGTCGACTGCGCCAGCGCGAGATTGTCGAACAGCGCCGATTCGGTGATCTCGATCTCGCACCGCCGGGCCGGGAATCCCGTTTCCGTCAGCACCTTTATGATCTTTTGCGCCAACCATGCATCGCGCAATTGCCAGGGCGAGATGTTGACCGAAATGATCAGATCCGGGTCCCAGTCGCGCGCCGCACCGAATGCCTGCCGCATGATCGACAGCGACAGGTCGGCGATCATGCCGGTTTCCTCGGCGATCGGGATGAACGCTTCGGGGCTGACCAGGCCGCGGGTCGGGTGTTCCCAGCGCGCCAGCACTTCGAAGCCGGTCAGACGGCCCGAGGCCAGATCGACCTGCTGTTCGAAATAGGGCACGATTTCCTGCCGCGGAATGGCCAGGCGCAACCCGCTTTCCATTTCGTTGCGGGCCCGCAGCTCGCGTTCCATCGCCGCATCGAACCAGGCGAAGCGGTTCTTGCCAGACTTCTTGGCCGCGTACATCGCGATATCGCTGGCCCGCAGCAGCGTTTCGATCGTCATGCCGTCGATGTCGGATCGCGCGATCCCGATCGACGCCGAGATATGGCAGCGGATGCCATCGGCATCGAAGGGCTGGGCCATGCGGCTGACCAGACGTTCGGCGATGCGGGCGACGACGTCCGGGTTGCTCGAATCGAACAGGAATCCGCAGGTGAATTCATCGCCGCCCAGCCGGGCCGTCAGCGCATTGGGCGGCAGGACGCCCTCCATTTCGCGTGCGACGACCCGCAGCAGGGCATCGCCGACCGCGTGGCCGTGCATGTCGTTGACGGTCTTGAAATGGTCGAGGTCGATCGCGAGCATCGCCAGCGCCTTGCCGCGCT
>DASTEN010000179.1:0-8271 GCA_035709645.1 Sphingomonas sp. | reverse complement strand
CCATCGGGCGACAGCTTCAACGCGCGCGGCTGCTCGCCGGCCAGATCGGGGCTGGCGAACACGCGCTGCAGCGTCAGGTCTTCGGCGTGAGCAGGACTGAACATAAAGGCGACGGAGGCGGCGAGCGCCGCGATAGTGGTGCGAAACATGGGGCGGAGCGTACCGAACGCACCGCCCCGCGCCAAGCGGTCAGGATGCGATCGGCACGCCGTGCGCTGCGAGCGGCGGACGCTTGCGGAACGGCAGCACGCGCCGTGCGACGATCGATCGCCACGCCCATTCCACCGGCGCGATGCGGAAGTGCCGAACGTACCAATTGGCGGCGATGAGCAGCAGCAGGTTCACCGCAACCGCCGTCAGCATCAGCGCCATCCAGCCCTGCGTCCCGTACAGACCCAGCGCGAACGGCGGATACAGGATCCACAGACAGATGATCGTCTGGGCGATGTACAACGTCAGGGCGGTCCGTCCGGCGGCTTCGAACGGACGCAACAGCTTCGTGCCGATCACCGTCGCCAGCAGCAGATGGACCAGCCCTACATGCCCCAGCGTCGTCGCCAACCGCGCGATTTCCGACAGCGACCACATGATCGACGGGGCACCGTCGAACCGCATCGTGTCGATCGCGCCGACCGTCCGGCTGCTCAATCCGACCGCATAGCCGATCAGCGTCATACCCGCGTAGAAGGCTCTGGACCGCGCACCCTGGATCACGCCCCATTTGTAAAGCGCGGCGCCGATCAGCATCGTGGCCGCCGCTTCCCAGACGAACAGGATTTCCAGGCCCTGCTTCTGCAGATAGCCGAAGAAGCTCCACGCCACCGCCGCCCAGGTCGCGAAGCTTCCCGTGGCGTCGCGTCGCGCGATATCCTCCGCCACGATCCTCGCGCGGTCTTCGGCCGCTGCCTTTTCCTTGCGCGCGCGATTGTCGAGAGCCTTTTTGAGCGTCGTCGCCTGCGCCTTCGTCAGCGTCGCGCCACGGGCTTTGGCCGCTTCCAATCGCGCGACCTCCGCCCGCTGACCCGGCACGGTCAGATACCCGATGCCGCCGCCGACGAACTGCAGGATCGCCATGCTGAGCCCGATCGCCAGCAGCGTCTTCGGCCCCAGGCGCCGGAACAGCACGGCGACCAGCGCGGCCAGTCCGTAGGTGTGCAGGATATCGCCCGGCCACAGCAGGATGAAGACATGAACCAGACCAAGTGCGAACAGCACGATGTTGCGCCAGGCGTAGCTCCGCAGCACCGGCCAGGGACCGAACAGCCGCCGCACGATGCGCCCCGCCCGCCCTTCGGGTGGCGCCGCCGCGATCGCCCCCGCAGCCCGGTCGGTCAGGATGACCATGCCCACGCCGAACAGCATCTCCAGCAGGCAACGCGCGGTCCCGTCGGCCAGGATCTCGCGCAGCATCCAGGCGGTCTGATCGGCCTGCGACCAGCCGAGATGGCGGATATCCTGCGCCCAGAACGCCCAGATCGATGCGCCCATGTCGTTGATGTTCATGAACAGAATGCCAAGGATGGCCAGTCCGCGCAGGATGTCCAGGCTGGCGACCCGTGGCGCGCCATCGGGCTCCGCCGCCGTCGTCATCGTCGTCATGCTATCGGTCATCGCGTGATTTCTCCCCCCGGAGTGTGTCGCCAAACTACCACACTTCGCAGCGCGCGCAAGCTCGTGGTCGTGGCTCGGTCGATTCGAGCGATGACATGGTCTTGATCCGGCGTGGCGGGGCAGATTTTGGTTCGCGGAAATCGGCCCGCCTCAGGACAATCACAGCGGGTCTTATCCAAGTCATCCCGCTATAGGATGCACGGATGGACGGCGACGATCCCCTGAAGCATGGGTGGCGCGAAAGATTGCCCTACGTCATCGGCGTGCTGGGCCTGCTGGCCTGGTTCGCACTGCTATACTTCATGTTGCGTGACGTCGCGTAACCGGTGCCTTGCCCCGGTGCGTGTGTGGCTCCGATCGTTCCTGCGGAGCACGCGCCCGCTGACCGGGCCATCAAGCGCGACGACTGTCGCCCAGACGAAAAGGGCCGCCTCCCATTCGGGAGACGGCCCTTCGCAACCCCGACGGGTGCGCGGCTTATTCGGCCGCGGCAGTCCCGGTCGAACGCGGATCGCGGCGTTCGGCGATACGCGCCGACTTGCCGGTACGACCGCGCAGATAGTACAGCTTGGCACGACGCACGACACCGCGGCGAACGACGGTGATGCTGTCGATGTTCGGCGAATACAGCGGGAAGACACGCTCCACGCCTTCGCCGAAGCTGATCTTGCGGACGGTGAAGCTGGACCCCATGCCCTTGTTCGCGCGCGCGATGCACACGCCTTCATAGGCCTGGACGCGGGTACGCTCGCCTTCGACCACGCGCACGCCGACGCGCAGCGTGTCGCCCGGGCGGAATTCCGGAACCGACTTGCTGTCGGTGAACTTGGCGATCTGCTCGGCTTCGAGCTGCTGAATGATGTTCATCTCTTGTCGTCCTCTGACGGTTGCCGCGCGCCAGAGGGAGGGTGGACCCGAACGCCGGTGTAGCGCTCCCACAGGTCCGGCCTCCGTAGCCGTGTATCGGTCTCGGCCTGCTGCTTTCGCCAGGCCGCGATCTTCGCATGATCCCCCGATCGCAGCACTTCGGGAATCGTGCGCCCCTCCCATTCGACCGGTCGGGTATAATGCGGATATTCGAGGAGGCCGCTTTCGAAGCTTTCCTCATCCCCACTGAGGGCCGCGCCCATTACGCCGGGAAGCAGCCGAATGCAAGCGTCGAGCAGGACCAGCGCGCCCATCTCGCCACCCGAGAGGATATAGTCGCCGATCGACACCGGTTCGACGGCGCGCCCCTCGAAGATCCGCTCGTCGAACCCCTCGAACCGCCCGCACAGGATGGCGACCCCCGGCCCCGCCGCCAGTTCGCGCACGCGCGCTTGTGTTAGCGGTGCCCCGCGCGGGCTCATCGCCAGAACGGGCACCCGATCGGTGACGCTGTCGACCGCCGCGGCAAGGACGTCGGCCCGCAGCACCATCCCCGCGCCGCCGCCGGCCGGCGTGTCGTCGACCGTCCGGTGCCTGTCGATCGCGAAGTCGCGGATTTGCGTCGTTTTGAGCGACCATTTCCCCGCGTTCAGCGCACGCCCGGCCAGCGACGTACCGAGCGGTCCGGGGAACATCTCCGGGTACAGCGTCAGGATGGTGGCGGCGAAGGTCATTGCGCCCAATTCTCGACGCGCAGGCCGGGGACATCGGCGAAATGCGCGGTGTTGTCGGTTACCAACGTCAGGTCGAGTGCCAGCGCATGCGCGGCAATCAACCGGTCGTAGCTCGCGCGGCGAAAGGGAAGCCCCGCATAAGCGATTGCGGCAGCCGCGTCGAAATCAACGATCGGCACCTCTTCGACAAGGGCGCGCAAGACCGCGATCGCGGGGGGCTTTCCCTGCATACAGCCGAAGGCGACTTCGGCGTAGACGATCGACGACATCACCATGTCGCCGGCGTCGCAGTCGCTCAATCGCCGGCGCAGCGGCTCACTGATCGCCAGCGTCGCACCGATGACGATATTGGAGTCGAGCAGATACTTCACGCACTGCCACCCTCGTCGCCAAGCAGGCGGCGCGGCTCGAACACGCGATCCTCGTCCGGGATAAGCGCCAGGCCCAGACCGATCGCGGATCCCCAGATTTTATCGACGTTGAATTTCCGCTTCGGCGCGTCAGTCGGCTCCAGAATGAACTTCCCCGCCTCTTCCCGCACCCGCATCTGCGCCCCTTCCGTCACCCCAAGCGCCTTCGGCAGCCGCAACGCCACCGAATTGCCCGACTTGAACGTTTTGGCGAGATATTCCTTCGTCATGCACTCAATGTATATACGCGCCGTATATACGTCAATCCGGCCGTACCCGGAAGTCGATAACCTGCAGGCTCAGGTCCGGCGTCGGTGCGCGCTGGATGCGGCCGGCGATGTGGCCGCGTTCGCAGTGCCAGTCGAACAGGCCCTCCATCGCCGAGATCGGACGGATCACCTCTGCCATCGCGCAGGTACCGACCTGCGTCTTGGCAACGGCAATCTCGCGGGCCCGGCGCGTGGCATCGCGGTCGAGCAGGACGTTGTTGGCCAGCGGCGCACGCGTCGCGTCACCCGCGGTCCAGGCCGTCTTCGCCGCCGCATAGGCGGCCGCCAGGCCATCGGACACCGGCACCGACCGCGGCTTGGCGACCCCTGCCTCGCGCAGGGCCGTCAGCGCCTTCATCATCGGCAGCGCTCCGGACGTGTAGGTCCGGCTGGAGAAGACGAAGACGCCGATGCCCGCATCGGGCAGCATGGCGACGTTCGAGCCATAGCCCGGGTAGCCGCCGCTGTGCGTCACGACCCGACCCAGGTCGCAATCGTCGATCACGCGCCAGCCCATGCCATAGGCGCTCGCCTGACGACACGGTGCGCCGAGTGCGGCGTTACGCATTTGACCGCCGGCGAAATTCGCGCCCTCGACGATCTCGCGTATCGTCGACCGTTTCACCGGCCCTGTCTCCGCGCCGTCACGTGCGGGCCAGCCCGACAGAAGGAAAGCGATCCAGCGCCAATAATCGTTGGCGGTCGTCTCGACGCCGCCCATCGCCCCGAACGCGCCGTCCTTCATGTCAGGTTCGCGGACATAGCCGCCGTCCTGCCAGCGGTAGCCGATCGCGCGCGATCCTTTCGGGGAAGCGAAGATGTCGTAACCGGTCGACGTCATGCCGAGCGGCACCATGATTTCGCGGCGGATATAGTCCTGATACCGCACGCCCGACACGTTCGACACGATCCGCCCGAGCGTCGCATAGCCGAGATTCGAATATTCGAACGCCGTACTCGGCGCGGTCGCAAACGGTACGCCGTCCTTCAGCATCTTGGTGAATTCGGGCTCGGTCAGCACCTGCTGGCGGTCGCCCCAGGGGTTATCCTCGACATAGCCGGCGATGTGGTGGAGCAGATCGCGCACCGTGATCTTCGCGCTGTCGCTGGTCGGATAGCGCCATCCGCGCATCTCGGGCACATAACGCTCGGCCGGCGCATCGAGCGACAATTTGCCGGCATCGCGTAGCTTCAGGATCGCGAGTGCGGTGAACGCCTTCGACATCGACGCGATGCGGAAACGGCTGTCGCCGGTTACCGGGCGCTGGCTGTCCTGGTCCTGCGTACCGATCATGCCGAAATGGATCAGACGACCGTCCTTGACGACGCCGTATGCAGCACCCGGCACGTGCGCCTCGCGCGCCCAGTCGGCAAAGATCGCATCGATCTTCGGCGCGGTGGCGGCAACGTCTGCCGCGGGCGCAGGTGTCGGTGCGGTTTGGGCAACGACCGGGCTTGCCACGCCTGCCAGAGCCATCGCGATCGCCAGACGCTTCATCAGCATTCCCCCTTATCCCTTTCACACGATTAGCCCGCACGGCGCGGAACCGCCAGCCGACTCATCGTTTAGGGCCAAGTGGACGACTGCATCATCATCGGCGCCGGCCCCGCGGGCCTGACCGCGGCGATCTATCTCGCGCGCTTTCATCTCTCGATCCGGCTGTTCGACTGCGGGTCGAGTCGTGCCGCGCTGATCCCGCGGACGCACAACCATGCCGGTTATCCCGAGGGGATCGAGGGCCCCGATCTGCTCCAGCGCATGCTTCGTCAGGCCGAACGCTACGGCGCGGTGCGTGAAGGCGTGGAGGTGACCCGCATCGATCCCGTCGGCCGCGATTTCCGCGTCCATGCCGGCAAGCGGACGTTCGATGCGCGAACGGTGCTGCTCGCGACCGGGGTCGTCAATAATCGCCCCGACATGCCGCGCGAGGCGCATGACGCGGCGCTGGCGGCCGGCCTGATCCGCTACTGCCCGATCTGCGATGGCTATGAAGTCACCGACAAGCGTGTCGGGGTGATCGGCACCGGCGACCACGGCATGCGCGAGGCCTTGTTCCTGCGCGGCTACACCCGGCAGGTCACGCTGATCGCGCATGACGGCGCGCACGACCTGTCGGATGCCTGCCGCCGCGCGCTCGCCGACGCCGGGATCGACTGGGTCGACGGCCCATGCACGCCAATGGCGGCCGACGGGGCGGAAATGGTCGTGCAAACGGCAGCGGGAGAACGCCGGTTCGACAGCATCTACCCCGCACTCGGATCGGTCATCCGCTCGAAGCTGGCGACCGCGGCCGGCGCCAAGGCAACCGACGACGGATGTCTAGAGGTTGACGACCACCAGCGCACTTCCCTGCCCGGCCTGTTCGCGGCCGGAGACGTCGTGAAGGGACTCGACCAGATCAGCAACGCGATGGGCCAAGCCGGTATTGCCGCGACCACGATCCGCAACGAGCTTGCGGAGCGGGTACCGCTGCGGCGCTGACACTTGCCGGCCGGCGCCGATGTGATAGCATCACATGATGCTCGACTGGCGCGGCCTTGCTGGAACATTGCTGGTCCATGGCGCTGCCGTCGCTGGCTGGCCGGCGCTTGGCGTTTGGCCGACGACGCTGTGCCTGTGCTGGACGCCATCCTACGACGTGGTGGAAATCAAAGACTTTCCACAAGTCCGGCAGATGCGTGTGTTTACCTATGTCGATCCGCCGATCGGCATCGTCACCGCGCCGTACACGGTTCGAAAGGCCTGCGGATCGCCGTCCGATCGTGCGCCCATGCTGCTATCCTACCCCGACATTCCGGCGCATCTGCGCGACGCAGGCTCCGTTGCCTTTTGCGCGACGGTCCAGAGGAACGGCAGGGTATCCGGCCTGACCCTGTTGCGATCGGGCGATCGCCCGCGACGCGACGTGGCGGAGATCCGCCGACTCCTTCGCCAGGTGCGCTTCATGCCGGGCATGCAACCGACGCGGATCGAGATCGCGTTGACGAGCTGACGCGGTCAACGTCCGGTGTCGAGCCAGTCCGCCCAGTCGTTGAACCCGGCGCTTCGCGCCCGCCGAACCGCCGATTGCCGATCATAATCGATGGCGCGAAGGGTGAACTGCCCTGACTCCAGGATGGCATATCGCGCGCGGGGGTCGGCGTTGGCGACGTCGTACGGTCGGGGACGATCGTCGGAATAGGCCTGCAACCCGACGCTACCCGGATTGGCGACCCTCCGCCCATCCGGCAGAACACGCTCACTCGCGACATGCGAATGGCCGCACAGCGTCAATCGCGGTGCGGGCCCCAGACGCTTGGTGATCTCTTCCACGGTCGCGGAGCGAAAGCCCGTCGCGTCGACCGAAAACATCAGATGCGTCGTGTCGCTTGCCGGCGTTCCATGGCACAGCAGCACGTCATCCACCATCAACGTGGATGGCAGGGCGGCGATCCAGTGCCAGTGCCGATCCGAAAGCTGTGCTGCGGCAAAGGCATCGCTGGCCCCCAGCGCCTTACCGAACAGCTGCCGCTCGTGATTGCCGGCGATCGTCGGCCAGTCGAGCGCCATCAGCCGATCCGCCGTTTCGGCAGGCCATAGCGGTCCGGACAGGCTGTCACCGAGGTTGAGGAAAGCATCGCAACCCATTGCGCCAGCATCGGCGATCACCGCTTCCAGCGCGGCCAGGTTGCCGTGGATGTCGGACAGGACCGCGGTGCGGGTCAATCCGCCCAGCCGTCGGCGACCGTCAACGTGTCGGCATCCCAGCGCGGCACGGCAGCCTCGGTCATCGGGATCATGAAGCGTTTGCCGTCCGGCCGCTCGATTTCGATCACATCGCCCGCACCGAAATTATCGATTCCGACGACGGTGCCGATCGGCGCACCGTCTTCGGCAACGGCGGCGAGCCCCAACAGGTCGGCGTGGTAATATTCGCCCTCGCCAAGCGGCGGCAGGCTGTCACGGGAAACGGTCAGTTCGGTACCGCGCATCTTTTCCGCAGCGGTTCGGTCGGTCACCTCGGCAAATCGCGCGATGGCTCCTTGCGGCGTCATCCGCAGCGCCGCGAGCGTGAGCGCGCCGCCGTTGAAGCGTTTATGCGCGCCCAGGTCGTCGGCGAAGACCTTCAGTCGGACCTCGCCGCCGATGCCGTGCGCGCCGATCACGGCCGCCAGCGTGTCGGTCCGCTCAGCGGGAACGGTCGGCGCTGCCGTCGTCGCCGGGGGGCGTGTCGTCGGCACCTTCGGCCGGGTCGGTGCTCGACTGGCCTTCGTCGGTGGCGTCGTCCTGGTCATCGGCGTCCGGCTCGGTCGGGGGAGGCATTGCGGTCATGATCGTCGTCCCGGCTTTCGGTGAAGCCCGGACAACGCATCACGACCGCGGTTGGATCACGCAAAAAA
>DASTEN010000178.1:0-2968 GCA_035709645.1 Sphingomonas sp. | reverse complement strand
CGTCGAACCCGGCCATGCTGGTGGCGGAGTCCATGACGACGCCGACGATCCGGTCCTCCGGATCGTCGTGCCGCGCGTTCCACTCGGTGATGTAGCGGCGAACCTCGGCCATGACCTCGGACGGCCGCCAGACGCGGTCGTCGCCGAAGCGCAGCAGGCTGGCGTTGGGGTGGCCGAACTCGTCCTCGGTCATGCTGAGGAACGGCATGACGTGAAGGCGCGAGCAGGTCTCGTGCGCGGCGGCCGCACCCTGGTGCATCGTGTTCTGCACGATGTCGCGCAGGCGGCCGACGATCTGCGGCCGGGCGTCCTCGGCGGTGAGGATCAGGACATGGCCGGTGCCGTTGATCGTGCCGCCCAGCCAGGTGGGGGCGCGATGTTCCGGGCGGCTTGCGATCATCGCCGCCATCCAGAGCAGAAGCTGCGTCTTGCCGGTCGAGCCCGCGCCGAACCAGACGGCTGCGCCCTGGGCCGCCAGCCAGCCGTCGATCCGGAAGGGGATCTTTGGGGTCGCGTCCTCGAAATGGTGGCTGGCCAGCCATTTGTCAGTCTCGGGCTGGGAGTCCCAGCGCCTCGGCGGCGCAGCATGCGCCGACGCGGGTCGGCGATCCGAAGGCATCGGATCGCTTTGTGCGGCATTTGACTTGGGCATGCTGGCCAATCCCGGGTGCGGGTCGTGCTCATGATGAGCGCGACAGGAATTCAGCATTCAGCGCAAATGCCTTTATATATGTTTATGGGCCATGGGCGGCTGAATGCATCAGCCGCCCTGGTCCCAGTGCGCGCGCTGAAAAAATCGCGGGCGTGGTTAATGCGGGCACAGGGCTTTCGGCGCGACCGTCAGGGTGACGGGATCAGCTCTTCGACCTTGGCGGTTTCGATCGCGAAGGCCTGGCTCAGGATCTCGGCGCCGTAGCGTTGCCAGTCGGCGGCGTAGGGACGGTGGGAAAGGTGTTCGGAGACGAAGGTGGTGAGCCGCTGGGTCGCTTCCAGCGTCGATACGCTTCCGCCAAGCAGATGCCGCCAGCGCATCAGTAGGAGAGTGGTCGAGAGGACGTCACCTTCCGCCACGGCCTTGACCGACGACCACTTCCCTTGGTCCATCAGCCTGCTGACCTGATCCGGGCGGCAGGTGATCTTGGCGGGCACGCCGAGCTTGGCGGCGACCTCGGCGAGGTGCGCGTTCTTGGCGCCACCACACATCTCGCTCATCAGGTCGCAGTGTCCCGACGCCTCGCGCCGCCATGGCGAATGGAGCCCTGCCAGCGACGGGGGCAGGCGGAGTCCCGCTGCGACGGCGGCGAGCATGATCCGCGGCATATCGGCATGGAAGCCGCCCCAGCTTGTCAGTTGCACCCGACCCAGTTGCGCCATGTCGGTCAGAAAGGCAGCGACGATCCCGGCCTCATCGAATTCGGGACACCCGCGTGTCTCCATTCGGACCGGGCGCAGGCCGTCGTCGCCGTCGGTGAGGACGAGCCAGGAGAGGGTGACGATCTTCTGGCACGGCCAGCGCGGCGTGACGCGCGGGTCATAGCGGCGATCGCGCGGATCGAGGTCGGCGACATCGGCAGGGGAGAAGCGTTCGGCCGCGAGATAGCGGCCATGGACTACGTGATCGTAGCGGCATTCCGCATCGAGGACGACGACATGGGCGGGGGTGTCGCTCTTCCAGAGGCGAGCGGGATCGATATGCATGGCAAATCTCCTGTCGGACGGATGTCCGAGATGAAGGGAGGGGGCTTCAGAGGGCGGTGCGTTGTTCGCCGCGCCAGTGGTCCAATACCCGGAGTGCGGCTTGTGCGGGGTGGTCGGCATCGTCGAAATCGCCGAAGCCTTGTACCCAGCATCGCCAACCGGCGATCGCCTCGCCGATCAGTTCGGCCGCGGTGGTTGCCGGGTCCGGCAGCAGGACGGTCGGCATCGCCGCCTCGCATTCATCGACCGGCGTCTGTGGCGGGCACACGCAGGGCATGAGGTGGGCGCGTGCCTGCCGAAGATGCCACGTATGGCCGAGCGGCAGGGCCCTCCATCGTCCCGCGGTGTCGGCTGCGGCCGCGATGATCCGCGGATGGCGCGCCGGATCGGCCAGCGCGAGCAGGCGGCGCGGGACGGCACCGAAGTTATCCCAACTGACCACGGCATGGGGCGATGCGATGTGCGGCTCCAGCCAGTCGAGCAGATCGCCGACGGTGTCGCCTTCGCCCAGGCAGCGAGCGTCGGTGGAGAAGCGGTAGCCATCGTGATCCGGCGTGACGGTGAGGATGCCGATCCCGGTCAGGATGCGGGCATCCGGTCGATGGCGGGCAGCGGGACAGGCGCCGATGGTGCGGACGGCGAGCGCGATTGAGGTGGGCGCGAAGCCGCGCTCCTCGATCGACAGGTCGATGAGAGACATGGACAATTCCTTGAGTATCGGCCGCAACGCGGCCGGGTGGGATCAGTCGGCGGCGGACAGCAGGTCCGCGACATGCGCCTGCGCGGCGGGGTGATCAGTCTCGCCGAGCCAGGCGGCGAGGTGATTGCTGATGGCGGCGGCGATGCGGCGATCAACCGGATTCAACGCGGCGAGGCGCCGTATGACGAGGCGGAAGACCGCGATCGCATCGACTTGCACGTCCCGCGCGATTGCACTGACGTCGGACCGCAGCCAGGCGGCGAAGCGGCATGCCGGATCGACGGGCGCGCAGAGGATGCCTATGTTCGCGCAGGCCTGCGCGAAGGTCAGCGGTTCGCCGTCACGGCTGGCGGTCAGGTTGAGGGCATATTGCTGACCGCACCCCGCGATCGCCCGGATGCAGGGCGACCATTCCGCACCGGGCAGGTGATCCAGAAGCGCGGCGTCGTCGTCGAGGCGATATCCGGCGATCGTCGCTCCTTCACGGGTGAGATGTCCTTCAAGCCATGACAGCAACCCATCGGCGGGAGCGGACGGCTGAAGGACGCAGCTGTCGAGCGTAAAGAAAAC
>DASTEN010000177.1:0-3954 GCA_035709645.1 Sphingomonas sp. | reverse complement strand
GATCGATTCGCTGATCGCCGCCGAGGAGGAGGAGGACTGATGGCCGAGGTGCGCCTGACCATCGGCGGGCGGACGCATGTCGTCGCGTGCCGCGACGGCGGCGAGGCTGCGCTCGAAGCGCTCGGCCGCCGGCTCGACGCCCATGCCGCAACCGCCGCACGCGCGGCCGGCGGACAGGGCGGTGAACGCACGATGCTCTATATCGCGCTGATGCTGGCCGACGAACTGACCGAAGCCGAACAGGCGCGCGGGGGCGCGGTGCCGTCGTCCATCCTGCTCGACCGGATCGCCGAACGGCTGGAACGCGTCGCCGACACCCTTGAGCAACCGGGCGCGAACGCCTAGATACGTGTGCGGCGGGCACTGCCCGGTACGAGCCGAAAAATATCCCTGAGGCTATTCATCATCCTATGGGGGCTGTCCCTGCGCGGATCCTGGTCCGCAGTATATGGTCCCCACCTGACGTACCGTGCGTCAGAGGATATCCCGGCACACGGCCATGGCGGTCCCGCCACCGCCTCCAGACACGCGAAAGGGGCGCTTGCGTGAGCGACGACAAGAGAGCGCTGAGGGCCCATATGCGGGCCGAGCGCGACGCCTTCGCGATGGAAACCGACAGCGTCATCGTGCCGCCCGCCGACTATCTTCAGCGGCTGCGTGCCGACGTGATCGTCGCGTCCTACATTCCGGTCGGAAGCGAGGCGGACCCGACACCGCTTGCCGCGGCGGCGCGCGCCGCCGGCGCGACGCTGGCGTTGCCGCATGTGGGGCACCGCGGCGGTGCGATGCGCTTCCTGGCCTGGACCGACCGGGATCCGCTGATGCCCGGCACCTTCGGCATTCGCCAGCCCGACGCCGACGCGCCGGAGTTGCGCCCGGACATCGTGCTGACGCCGCTGGTCGCGTTCGACGACGCGCTCAATCGGCTGGGACAGGGTGCGGGCTATTACGACCGCGCGTTCGCGACCCTGCCCGACGCGTGGCGTCTGGGTATTGCCTGGTCCGTCCAGCAGCTGCTGATGATCTATTGCGATCCCTGGGACGTGCCGCTGCACGCGGTCGTCACCGAACGCGGGATGGTCCGGCCGTGACGCCCAGCTGGCGCAAACCGGTCGGCGCGCTCGGCATCCTCGTGTGGATCGCGGTCTGGGTCGTCCTGATCACCAGCTTCTCGCAGGTGATCGGTCGCTGGCCTGTGCTGGTCCAGGCGGTGGTGTACCTGATCGCCGGCATCGTGTGGATCCTGCCGCTGGGTCGGGTGATGCAGTGGATGGAAACCGGATCGATCCACCCGCCGCAGGATTGAGGGGACCATCGTCGCGCCGCGGCGACGCCGAGCCGTCGGTCGCGGCGACACATCGCCGGTGCAACTTCTCCAAGTGACCACGCTGCGCGCAGTCTCCAACGACTGCGCTGTGGCGCGAGTGACGGGGCTCGAACCCGCGACCTCCGGCGTGACAGGCCGGCGCTCTAACCAACTGAGCTACACCCGCTCTCTAGCGAGGAAGCGGCTCTTAGGGGGCGGAATTGGCGCCGTCAACCGCGTGTCGGGCCGAATGATGATCGCAGGATCACGCAGCAGCAAAGCCATGCCATCGACCGGGACATTCGGGTCCCGTCGGCCAGGCGTGTCGATGTGGATTACGCTGTCGCGCGGCCTCTGATCGGCGGCGCTATGGCGCGAGTGACGGGGCTCGAACCCGCGACCTCCGGCGTGACAGGCCGGCGCTCTAACCAACTGAGCTACACCCGCTCTCTAGCGAGGAGGCGGCTGTTACGGCTCCGACTCCGACCCGTCAACAGATTCGCGAAACTTTCTGGCCTCCCGCTCAAGAAACTTCCTCGCGACGCTCGGTCCGCACCCGCAACTCGCCCGGTTCCTGGACGAGCGTACCGTGTTCGAACAGGAAGCCGGCGATGTCCGGCCGCCCCGCCGCATCCAGCACGGTCTGGATGATGATCAGCAGCGGCACCGCCAGCAGCGCGCCCGGCGTACCCCATACCCACCCCCAGAAGCTGAGGGAGATCAGGATCAGGATCGGATTGATCGTCAAACGATGCCCGACGATGAGCGGCGTGATCGCGTTGGCCTCGATCAGGTGCGCGCCGACCATGATCGCGGCAGGCACCAGCGCCAGCCAAATGTCGTTGAACGTCATCAGTCCGCCCAGCGCCAGCAAGGCGGCGGCCAGGATAGGCCCCAGGTAGGGGATGTAGTTCAGCAGCGCGACGATGCCGCCCCACATCAGCGGCGTCGGCATTTCGATCGCCCACAGGCCGCCGGCCACCACCAAGCCCAGGCAAAGATTGATGACCGTGATGGTGCCGAGATAGGCGGAGGTATCGTCGACGACCTGCTGAATCACGCGCGCGGTCGCCATCGCGCCGCCAAAGCTCGTCCGCCGCGTGATCGCCGCGCGGCGCGTGCGCGTCCAGCCCGCCAGGAAGAAGTAGATCACCAGCACCGCATAGAACATCTCGATGAATGCCGACGGCGCCGAAGTCGCGAACAGTTCGACGATGGACTGCGGCGGGGCGGCAGGGGCTGCCTGCTGGCGTTGCGGCGAGGCAGCCATCTGGCGCAGCGTCTTGTTCACGAACCGCTCCAGGTTCGAATAGAGGTCGATCAGCGGCGACAGGTTGTGCTGGATCTGGTCGATACGTTCGGGAAGGATCCGCACCCACTGCCATGCCGGCACGACGATCGATGCCAGCGCCGCGTTCACGACCGCCAGGAACAGCAGAACGCAGAACAGCGCCGACAGTCCGGACGGCAACCGGTGCCGCTCCATCCACTCGAGCATCGGCACCATGGCGATCGCGATCACGATGGCAGCGGTCGTCGGCAGGAAGAACGTCGACCCCGCCTGAAGCGCGAACGGGATCGCGACGACCAGCCCGACGCCGGCGATCAGGGTCAATCCGGCAAGCAGACGGTCGCGGCGCAGCACCTCCACATGCGACCCGTCATCGGCGAAGGGCGGTGTCGGTACGGGGGCGTCGGCCACAAATCTCTCCCACTGGCAATCATGGTTTAGCGGTATTCCCTGCCACTGTAAGCCGGCTTCCGCAGATAGTTTGGGGCAACGGGCGCAACCCGGGATTCGCGCTGACCCAGATTAACCGCCCGAGGCACTTATCCGATCCTGTCGCATTGAGCGGCCCATGCAGACACCCGCCTTCCAGAACGACCACCCCCTCGCCCTCGATTTCCAAGCCGCCATCCGCGATCCCGTTTTCCCCTGCGTCGGGGCGAAATCGGCGCTGTCGCGCGGCAATATGCAGTTTCTGGTCGCTCGCAGCATCGAATCGGCCTGGGACGACCTGCGCGTCCACGCCGGGCTGCGCGCCTTCGTCGCGGACTACCGCGCCGATCCCACGCTCTTCCGATCGTTCATCCTGCTGTTCGAAACCGATCGTGGCCTGGACGAGACGGGATTCGAAGTGGCGATGTGGGATCGGCTGCAATCGCTCAGCGACAAGGACGAATGGCTGGGCCAGGCGCCCGACCCTCGGGTAAGCGACGACCCGGACGATCCGCATTTCTCGTTGAGCTTTGCCGGCGAAGGATTCTTTGTCGTCGGCCTGCATCCCAATGCCAGTCGCCCCGCCCGCCGGTTTCCGCGTCCGGCCCTGGTGTTCAATCTGCACGACCAGTTCGAACGGCTGCGTGCCGAGGGGCGGTACGAGAAACTGCGGACGTCGATCCTCGACCGCGATGTCGCGCTTGCCGGTTCGGAAAATCCGATGCTCGCGCGGCATGGCACGCTGTCCGAAGCGCGCCAGTACAGCGGCCGTGCGGTCGGCGAGGATTGGCGCTGCCCCTTTTCCGGCCGTCGGAGGTTCGACGATGCGGCATGAAATCGCCCCCCGTTCGGGTACCGGGTTCGAGCTGCGCGAAGGACAGACCCTGACCGTCTTCGATCCGCGGGGCGAACAGGTCGCCGACCTGCT
>DASTEN010000176.1:0-4467 GCA_035709645.1 Sphingomonas sp. | reverse complement strand
CGGCGATGCTGGGGGCGGTGGGCGTGTCGGCGGAGCAGACGGCACTTGTCGTGGGGCTGGTCCTGCCGTTCGACCGGTTGCTCGACATGACCCGTACGGTGCCGAGCGCCAGTGCCAACCTGACGGTCGCGACCTGCGTCGCGCGCGGCGAGAAGGCACTCGACGATGCGGTCTATCGTGGTGAGCGGACCGCCCTGACCAGCGCCGTCGACAGCCCTGCCGCCAGGACTACGTAGATCCAGAAACCCGCCGCCGGGCGGACGCCGAACCATTCGCTGGGGATCGTGCGCAGGTCGTTGGCCAGGAAGCGCGGGACGACGTCGGTCCAGAGCGGGAATGCGCCCTGGCCGCCGGTCGCGATCTCCGTCGAGGCGATGACCAGATTGATGCCGACCGACAGGGGCAGAATCAGCACGAGCAGTACTCGCCACGGCGTCGTCCGCCGCCACGTCCACGCCGGAGCGAAGCCGAGCGAGAGATAGGCGATCGCCGGCATCAGGTGGCGCGGACCGGTCGAATTGCCACCGTCCCAGTAGACATAGGCGGCATTGTAGCAGAGCGCGATCGCGACCCCGGCCAGACCCGTCGCGCCCAGGGACCGCGTCGGGACCGCGCGCGTGAGCAAAATCAGGCCGCCCAGCCCGACCACCGCGATCGGCGCCACCCACACCAATCCGCGGCGGGTGCCGAAGACGATCTCCCACAGCACAGCCGGCTTGGGATAGGTCAGGCCGAAGAGCCCCTGGTTCATGCCATCGAACCCGACGACGCCCTGGTAGCCCAGCCGGAACGGTGTGCCGAAGGCGAACAGGTTATAGCCGACCAGTACCGCCAGCGCGACGATCGCCGGAATGGTTGCGGCGACGATCGTCGTCCGGATGTCCGCAGCGGCAAAGCGGCGCAGCCGCCACAGTGCCAGGACCCCGACCGCGCCTCCCGTCACCACCGCCGAATAATCGACGATCACCGCCGCACCCAGCGCCGAACCGGCGGCGACCGCCATCGCCCGGTCGGGCCGCGGACACGCGGTCCCGCGCCAAACCGCCCATAGCGCCACGGCGATCAGCGCGGTCGTCACGGCGTGACCGAAGATCGTCGTCGACCAGCCCCACATCGGCGTGCCGAGCGCAAAGGCGATGGCGGCGAACACGCCCGCCCCGATCGTCGCGCCGACCCCCACCGCCAGCAGGAACACCGTGACGGCACCGATCGCCGTCAGCAGCGCCGATGTCGAGATCGCGGCCAGTCGGACGCGTAACCGCAGGAAATCGCCCGACGGGCCGTCATACATCGACAGCGCGATGTCGCGCGACGTCATGCCGCTTGCGGTCGTGGCGACGACGACGGCGGGAATCGCCAGCAGCGACATGCCCGGCGCCTTGTCCGAATAGACATGGGTGCCGAAAATCGCCTTGTCGATCGTCAGGCCCGCGAACTGATCGATCGTCGCATCGCCATCCTCGACGACCGACATCGTCGCGAAGATGCGGGTGGCGGTGTTCGGATTCCATTCCCACGACCCGAACCAGCCGCAGGACAGCCAGACCAGGACGAAGATCAGCGCTGCGACGCGGCCGGTGCGGACCCGCGCCGTCACCCGAACAGCCAGTGGCCGAGCATACGGTCGAACGGGAAGGTGAAGAAGCCCGCGATCAGCAGCGCGCCGGTCACCAGTCCCCGCACCGCGCCGCGGTGGCGTGCGACCTGATGCGTGCGGGCGGACCACCAGAGTATTGGCACCTGTATCAGCGTCCACGCCGACAGGATGTGGATCAGGCTGAACCCACCATCCGCGATCTGGCGGATCAGGAAGGACGAGGCCGCCGTCGCCAGCATCGCGAGAACCCATAGCGTGCCGAGCATTCGGTGCGCCTGCGTCCCGCGGCGGCCGAGCAGCAGGATCGGGGTCAGGGCGACCGCGATCGTGATCGTGCCAAGATGCAGCCACACGGTGGCGGGCACGCGGCCGAACTGGCTCTGCCCGCGCCACAGGGCGCCAAGGATCGCGACCAGCAGGATGACGGCACCGCCGCTCAGGACGCGTTCGTACAGATCGGGCGCCAGACTTTTCCGGATCGAGCGTTCGTTCGTCGTGTGCGCTATCGTTGCCATGTCTCCGCCCCCGGCTGTTGCGGGCGGCAGGCTAACGACGCCGGTCGTCCGGGGCAATGCGGCGCGCGACCCGGTCCGTCATCTCGGCAAGGGCGGGTTTCAAGCCCTGCTGCTCACCGACAACGGCCGGGGCTTGGATGCGCTTGGTTTCCAGGACCAGGAGCCTCGGCCCCGGCCTGCGCCGGGGCACGTCACCGAACTTTGTTCCGTGTCCTACCATGCGCGGATGCGCGGTTCGTCCGACAGGAACGGCTTCGCAACTGACGTCCGTCCGGCGCCGACCCAATCATTTCGGGATGTAGGCGTTATCCTCGCGCTTCTTCGCATCGAGGATGCGGCGATTGTTCTGGATCTGCTGACCGGCGCAGCCGATCCCGCCACCGGGGCCGATCGCCGAACAGCTACCGATACCGCCGTTGCCGAGCGTCAGCGCCTGATCGACCTTCGTCGCCCACGCCTGATATTCAGGCTTGATCTCCGGCTGGCGGATTTCCTTGGGGATGCGGAACTGTTCGCTGGCGTCGCGGCGCTGGCACACAACGATCTCTTCGCCTTCCTGGTTGGTCGGGCATTTCTGATTGCCGTATAGGATGACGACGCCGTTGACCGGCGCATCCTGCGCCGCGGCCGGCGTGGCGGCAACGCCGACCATTAGGGTCGCGGCGACCAGGATCGATTTCAACATGCTCAACCCTCTCTCAAATACGTTTCGCGACCGCGATCGCCACGCGGCAGCCCAGCCGGATCGCCGCCGACAGCACCGGATAGGCGGGCGCGCTTTCCGCGCCGCTGGCGAGTGCCGTGTCGCGGTGCTCCAGCTCCTCGTCACGGAATCGCGCGACGGCTTCGGACAGTTCCGGATCGCGGTCGCCCAGTTCGACCAGTTGCGCGGCGTAATGCAGATCGATTTCGGTTTCGACTGCGGCGGTGCAGGCCATCGCCGCTTCCGGGCCGATCGCCGCGGTCGCCGCCCCCAGCGCGTAGCCGGCCACATGCCAGAACGGCTGGAACAGCGTCGGTCGTACGCCGCGTCGCGCCATCATCGCGTCGAAGAATTCGCGATGTCGCTCTTCCTGTTCCGCCATGTGCGCGACCTTGCGACCGGCCGACGACCGGTCGCCCAGGATCGCGAGCTGCCCGGCATAAATGCGCGTGGCGCCATATTCGCCGGCCTGATCGACGCGAATCATCGCGTGGCGCCCTTCGCGCGGATCGCCGGGCCGCCAGCGGGTCATCGCTTGAGCGCCAGCAGCGCGGCGGCGCTGGCTCCGATCAGGGAGATGATCGCGTTGAATCCCGCCAGCGAAATGCCGGCGAGGGTCCATTGCGCCACGTCACAGCGGATCATCGGTGCATTCATAATCTGGGCCAGCATATCCTCGGGGCTACCGGTCGGACGAACGGTCGAGGTGCAGCCGGTGATCCCTGGCCACCAACCATATTCGACGCCGGCATGGAAAACGCCGATCCCGCCGCTGACCGCGATCAGCAACGCCGCGAGCAGGACCAGCGCGCGGCGCGTGCCGCCGTGCGTGGCGAAGGCGACCGCCGCGACGACGATGGCGGCATAATGCGGCCAGCGCTGCCAATGGCACATCTCGCACGGGTAGAGCCCGCCGATGTACTGCGACCCGAGCGCGCCGGCCATCAGTGCGGCCGGGACCAGCAGCGCGAGGCGGTTGGCGGTGACGAGGGGAGTGGTCATGCCACCCTCTTCCCGTTGGTGCTGAGCCTGTCGAAGCGCCGTTCTTCATGCCGCAACGTCAGCTCAGGCGTATCGGAGTACGGTGCTTCGACAAGCTTAGCACGAACGGAAGGGGGGAAGAGCATCGCTCTGCCTCAACGCTTCGCCGTCACCGTAGGCGCTTTGGCGGGTACCGCACCGCCCAAGCGCCCGATCGTCTTCAGCGCATAGTCGAGCTGGAAATCCTCGACTCCCGCCTTCTTCAGCGCCTCCGGCGTTGCGGTGAAGCGTGGATCGTCGATCGTGTCCTCTTCCAGCGCCTTGTTGTCGACCTTGGCGGTGTTGATCAGGTGGCGGCGCAGATCGGCCTCGCGGAACACGGGGCGCGACTTGCGATCGGCATCGGTCAGCTGCGGCACGGCGATGTCGGGTTCGATCCCGCCTTCCTGCACCGACCGGCCCGATGGCGTATAATAGCGCGCGGTCGTCAGGCGCAGCGCCGAATTGTCGGTCAGCGGCAACAGCGTCTGGACCGATCCCTTGCCGAAGCTGCGCTCGCCCATCACCAGAGCGCGGTGATGGTCCTGCAACGCGCCGGCGACGATTTCCGACGCAGATGCCGTGCCCGAATCGGTCAGCACGATCACCGGCAGGCCCTTCGCCAGGTCACC
>DASTEN010000175.1:0-3609 GCA_035709645.1 Sphingomonas sp. | reverse complement strand
GTCGTGATGGTATCGGCATCGCCGGTCCCAGCCGAACCGCCGCTGCCGGCGACCGCGCCGACCGTGTCGCGCCCGGCACCGGCGCCGGCTGTCGCCGTCGCCCAGACGATCCGGGTCGATCTCGACAAGCTCGATCGGCTGGTCAACCTGGTCGGCGAACTGGTCATCACCCAAGCGATGCTGGCGCAGCGTCTGTCGGAAGTCGATCTGAGCGGTACGGCCGAGATGACCGACCTCGAGCATCTGACGCGCGAGTTGCAGGAATCGACGATGGCGATCCGCGCCCAGCCGATGAAGACGGTGTTCAGCCGCGTGCCGCGCATCATCCGCGAACTCGAAGGCGAAACCGGCAAGCGCGTGCGGCTGGACGTGGACGGCGAGATGACCGAGGTCGACAAGACCGTCGTCGAGCGCATCGGCGAGCCGCTGACCCATCTGATCCGCAACGCGGTCGACCATGGCCTGGAATCGCCTGAGGAGCGAATCGCCGCGGGCAAACCGGCCGAGGGTGTCGTGCGCCTGTCGGCCGCGCATCATTCTGGCCGGATCGTCATCACCGTCGCCGACGACGGCAAGGGCATCGACCGCGACCGCGTCCGTGCCAAGGCGGTCGAACGCGGCATCGTTCACGCCGATGCGGCGTTGAGCGACGAGGAGATCGACAATCTGATCTTCGCGCCCGGTTTTTCGACGGCGGCGACCGTTTCGAACATCTCCGGCCGCGGTGTCGGCATGGATGTGGTGCGCAAGAACATTCAGGCGCTGGGCGGCCGGATCGGCATCCAGTCGCAGAAGGGCGCGGGGTCCAGCTTTTCGCTCAGCCTGCCGCTGACGCTGGCGGTGGTCGACGGGATGATCGTGACCGTCGGCAGCCAGACCTATGTCATTCCGCTGAGCCACATCGTCGAAAGCGTCCGGCCGACGCCCGACATGGTCGGCGCGCTTGGCCCCAACGGATCGGTGCTCGACGTGCGTGGGGCCTATGTCCCCGTGTTGCCGGTCTGCGATCATCTGGGGATCCCCGATGCCAACCGCGATCCGATGTCGTCGGTACTGATCGTCGTCGACGGCGACATGGGCCAGGCCGCACTGATGGTCGATTCGATACAGGACCAGCGGCAGGTCGTCGTGAAGAGCCTGGAGACGAATTTCCAGGCGATCGACGGCGTCGCGGGCGCGACGATCCTGGGTGATGGTCGGGTCGCGCTGATCATCGACGTCGATGCGTTGACGACGCGCGGGCGTTCGGGCGGACGCGCGGCCATGGCGAAGGCGGCATGACCGCCGTCCCCGCCGCATCCGGCGCCGAACGGCCGCGCGAATTCGCCTATCGACCGGCGGATCACCGCGCCGTCGCGGCGCTGGTCTACGAAGAGGTCGGCATCCTGCTGCCCGAAGGTAAGGCGCAGCTCGTCTACGGCCGGCTGGCCCCGCGCGTTCGTGCGTGCGGCCTCGCCAGCGTCGGCGATTATGTCGCGCTGGTCGAACGCGACCCGGCCGAAAAGGGGCGGATGATCGACGCGCTGACGACCAACCACACCAGCTTCTTTCGCGAGAGCCATCATTTCGACGATTTCGTCGAGCGGTTGTGGCCGGACCTGTCCGATCGACTGAATCGCGGCGGCCGCGTGCGGCTGTGGTCGGCGGCCTGTTCGAGCGGGGAAGAGCCGTACAGCTGGCTGATGGCGATGTTCGGAACCGACCGTGCCGCTGCACAGCGCCTGCTGAAACGCGACATCCGGATCCTCGCCACCGATGTGTCGCCCAGCGTCATTTCGGCGGCACGGCAGGGCCGTTATGCTGCGGCTACGCTGCGCACAATTCCCGACAGACTGCGCAGCATCTGGGTATCGGGAACCGGCGATACCCAGGCGGTCGATCCGCTGTTGCGCGACGCGATCAGCTATCGCCCGCTCAACCTGCTGGGCGACTGGCCGATGCAGGGCCTGTTCGACGCGATCTTCTGCCGCAACGTCATGATCTATTTCGACGAGCCGACGAAGGCCCGCCTCCAGGCCCGGCTGGCCGATCGGCTGGAGGTCGGCGGCATGCTGTACATCGGGCATTCCGAACGGCTGCTGGGCGGCGTCGAGCGGCAATTTCAGTGCGTCGGCCGCACAGCCTATCTGAAGGTGTCGGTATGACTGTCCGTACCCTGATCGTCGATGACTCGCCGACGATGCATGCCCTTATCGCACGCAAGCTGTCGCTCGACCCCGAAATCGAGATCGTCGGCGTCGCGCATGACGCGAACGAGGCCCGGGAGCGGATCAAGGCGCTGAACCCCGATGTCGTCACGCTGGACGTCGAGATGCCGGGGATGAACGGACTGGAGTTCCTCGAACGGTTGATGCGGCTGCGCCCGACCCCGGTCGTGATGCTGTCGACGCTGACATCGGCCGGGGCGGAGGTCAGCCTGGCCGCGCTCGAACTCGGGGCCTTCGATTGTTACGACAAGGCACGGCTGCAGTCGGCTCGGGCGACGAACGCCGAGCCCAGTCTGACCGATCTCGTCCGGGCCGCGGCAACGGCGCGCGTCGCGCAACCCCGTGCAGCACCGGTCGCGCCACCGCCGACGCACCCGGCGCCGACGCCGATCGCCGCCGGTCCGGTAGATCGGTCGTTCACGCCGCGCGCCAACAGCCTGATCGCGATCGGAGCATCGACCGGCGGGGTCGAAACGCTGATCGCACTGCTGGGCGCGTTTCCAGTGAATTGTCCGCCGACGGTCATCACGCAGCATATGCCCGCAAGCTTCACGCCCAGCTTCGCCGCACGTCTCGACCGGCTGTGCAAGCCCGCCGTGAGCGAAGCCCGCCCCGGCGCGCCACTCGAGGTCGGTCGCGTCTATCTGGCGCCGGGCGGCGAGCGTCATCTGGAAATCGCCGGCGATGGCGCCCGGCGCCACTGCCGGCTGGTCGAAGGCGACAAGGTCAACGGTCATCGCCCATCGGTCGACCGGCTGTTCCATTCGGTCGCCAGGATTGCGGGGCGCGATGCCGTCGGCGTGATCCTGACCGGCATGGGCGGCGACGGCGCCGAGGGGTTGAAGGCGATGCGGTCGGCCGGCGCGATGACCATCGGCCAGGACAAGGCGACCAGCGTCGTCTACGGCATGCCCGCGGTCGCCTTCGACATCGGGGCGGTCGTCGAGCAGCATCCGCTGCGCCGCATCGCGCCCCGCGTGCTGGCGGAGTGCGCGGCATGACCGCGCTCGCCACCCGCGACGGTTTTCGCCGTCTGACGGTCGCCCAGGGGGAGACCCGTGTCTCCGACGAACGGGATGTCGTGCTGACGACCGTATTGGGCAGCTGCGTCGCGGCCTGCTTCTACGATCCGGTCGCGCAGGTCGGTGGACTGAACCATTACCTGCTGGCCGAGGGGACGGCGTCCGACGACGCGTCGATGCAGCGGTACGGCGTGTACGCGATGGAGGTGCTGATCAACGCCATGCTGACGATGGGCGCAGCGCGCCACCGGCTGAAGGCGCGCATCTTCGGCGGTGCGACGATGCGACAGGGGTTTCGCGACATCGGCGGCACGAACATCGCCTTTGCGAGGACCTTTCTGCGCAACGAGCGGATCGCGCTGGTGGGCGAGGATGTCGGT
>DASTEN010000174.1:0-4644 GCA_035709645.1 Sphingomonas sp. | reverse complement strand
GAGAACCTCCTTCGCTTCGAGGACGGCATCACCGTCACTCGCGACGATTTGCAGTGCATGGCGGACTGGCAGAAGGAACGGCGGATCAACCGCGAAATCCAATATCGTCCGGCCCGCGTGCTGATGCAGGATTTCACCGGCGTTCCCTGCGTCGTCGATCTGGCGGCGATGCGCGATGCGATCACTGGCCTTGGCGGCGATGCGGCCAAGATCAATCCGCAGGTCCCCGTGCACCTCGTCATCGACCACTCGGTCATGGTCGACCAATTCGGCACACCGCAGGCGTTCGAGCAGAATGTCGAGATCGAGTATCAGCGCAACGGCGAACGCTATGAATTCCTGAAGTGGGGATCGAAGGCGCTCGACAATTTCTCGGTCGTGCCCCCGGGCACCGGCATCTGCCACCAGGTAAACCTGGAATACATCGGTCGCGGCGTGTGGTCGTCGGACGCCAGCGGCGAGCATGGCGACGGTACGCCGATCGCTTACCCTGACACGCTGGTCGGCACCGACAGCCACACGACGATGATCAACGGTCTGGGCGTGCTCGGCTGGGGCGTCGGCGGGATCGAGGCGGAAGCGGCGATGCTCGGCCAACCCGTCAGCATGCTGATCCCCGAAGTCGTCGGCTTCAAGCTGACCGGCAAGCTGCAGGAAGGCATCACCGCCACCGACCTGGTGCTGACCGTGACGCAGATGCTGCGCGCCAAGGGCGTCGTCGGCCGCTTCGTCGAATTCTACGGCCCCGGCCTCAGCGAAATGACGCTGGCCGACCGCGCGACCATCGCCAACATGGCGCCCGAATATGGCGCGACCTGCGGCTTCTTCCCGATCGACGGTCGCACGATGGATTACCTGCGCCTGTCGGGCCGTCCGGACGCGGACATCGCGCTGGTCGAGGCGTACTGCAAGGTGCAAGGCCTGTGGCGCGAGGAGAACGCCGCCGATCCGATCTTCACCGACACGCTCGAACTCGACATGAGCACGGTCACCGCCAGCCTCGCCGGTCCGAAGCGCCCGCAGGACCGCGTGTCGCTCGGCAAGGTCGACGAAGTGTTCAACGGCGACCTGACCAAGGTGTACAAGAAGGAGCGCCCGGCGCGCGTTCCGGTCGATGGCAAGGGCCATGACATCGGCGACGGCGACGTCGTGATCGCCGCCATCACCAGCTGCACCAATACGTCGAACCCGAGCGTGCTGATCGCCGCGGGCCTCGTCGCCCGCAAGGCACGCGAGAAGGGCCTGAGCCCCAAGCCGTGGGTGAAGACCTCGCTCGCACCGGGATCGCAGGTCGTGACCGATTACCTCGACAAGTCGGGGCTGTCGGCGGATCTCGATGCGATGGGCTTCAACCTGGTCGGCTATGGCTGCACGACCTGCATCGGCAATTCGGGTCCGCTCGCGGAGCCGATTTCGGCCGCGATCAACGGCAACGACATCGTCGCCGCATCGGTCCTGTCGGGCAACCGCAACTTCGAAGGCCGCGTGTCGCCGGACGTGCGCGCCAACTTCCTCGCCAGCCCGCCGCTGGTCGTCGCCTATGCGCTGAAGGGCACGGTGACGCAGGACATGGTCGAGACGCCAATCGGCCAGGGCAGTGACGGTCAGGACGTGTTCCTGAAGGACATCTGGCCGACCAACGACGAAGTCCGCCAGATGATGGACGCGAATATCGACGATGCGATGTTCCGTGAGCGCTACGGCAACGTCTATCAGGGCGATACCCACTGGCAGGGCATTTCGGTCGAAGGGTCCGACACCTATGGCTGGCCCGCCGCATCGACCTACATCGCCAACCCGCCGTATTTCGAGGGTCTGGAAATGACGCCGGCGCCGGTCGCCGACATCGTGGATGCCAAGCCGCTCGCCATCCTGGGCGATTCGATCACCACCGACCACATCTCGCCGGCCGGCTCGATCAAGGCCGACTCACCCGCAGGCAAGTGGTTGCAGGAGCGTCAGGTCAGCAAGGCCGACTTCAACAGCTATGGTGCGCGTCGCGGCAACGACAACGTCATGGTCCGCGGCACCTTCGCCAACATCCGCATCAAGAACGAAATGGTCCCCGGCGTCGAAGGCGGCATGAGCCGCTATGGCGACGAGGTCATGCCGATCTACGACGCCGCGATGCGCCACAAGGCCGACGGCACGCCGCTGGTCGTCATCGCGGGCAAGGAATATGGCACCGGATCGTCGCGCGACTGGGCGGCGAAGGGCACCAACCTGCTGGGCGTCCGCGCGGTCATCACCGAAAGCTTCGAGCGTATCCACCGCTCGAACCTGGTCGGCATGGGTGTGCTGCCGCTGCAGTTCGCCGACGGCGTGACCCGCGAAACGCTGGGCCTGAAGGGCGACGAAACCTTCACCATCGAGAATGTCGCTGCCCTGCGGCCGCGTCAGGACGTCACGGTGAAGCTGACGCGTGCCGACGGATCGACCGAGACGTTCCAGACGCGCTGCCGGATCGATACCGTCAACGAACTCGAATATTTCCTCAACGGCGGCATCCTGCAGTACGTGCTGCGCAACCTGGCCGCTTGAGCCTGACCCGCCGAGGTGCGGTCGCGGGGGGACTCGCGATCGCTTTCGCCGGCCCGGCAGCCTTTGCCGCCGCGGCTGACGGCAGTTTCGGCATGATCGGAAGGATAATCGCAAAGCCGGGCCAGCGCGACGCGCTCGTCCGGCTTTTGCTTGTCGGGACGGGCGCGATGCCCGGCAACCGCGCCTATCTGGTCGCCGAGGACCGCGGCCAGGCCGACGCCATCTGGGTGACCGAAGCGTGGGACAGCGAGGCGAGCCATAAGGCGTCGCTCGCCCTGCCCGCCGTCCGCGAGGCGATTGCCAAGGCGATGCCGCTGATCGCCGGCTTCGACACCGTGGCCACCACCCGTCCGGTCCTCCGCCCGTGAAGGGAGTCGCTGCCCTGCTGCTGGTGGCGCTCGCCCTCCCCGCCGCGGCCCAGGAACCGGCGCGCGGGCTGACCGGCGCTTATAATGCGAAGAACCCCTTCGCCCGCATCCTGCGCGGGGAGGCTCCAGCATCGAAGGTCTATGAGGACAAGCGCGTCCTCGTCCTGATGCCGCTGACGATGGCGAAGCCGGGCCATGTGCTGGTGATCCCGAAGCGGCTGGGCGCGCGCAATCTGCTCGACCTGACGCCTGCCGAACTCACCGCCTGCATGGTCGCCGCGCAAAAGGCCGGACGTGCGCAGGTGGCGGCACTCGGCGCGACCGGGTTCCAGATCCGCCAGAACAACGGCGCCGATGCGGGGCAAGAGGTGTTTCACCCGCATTTCCACGTCGTGCCCTTTGTCGGAGCGGACAAAGCCTTGCGCGCGGACAAGGATCGCAACACACGGGAAGAGCTTGACGCGATAGCCGCCCGGCTGCGCGCCGCCTGGCCGAAGGAGTGATGTGATGCGTACTACCCTGCTCGCCGCCGCCCTGCTGCTGCTGCCCGCCACGGCCATCGCCGCCCCGGCGCCCGTCACCGGCCGCTGGCTGACGGTCGAGGGCAAGGCGATCGTCGAGATCGCGCCCTGCGGCGCACAGCTGTGCGGGCGGATCGTCAAGGTGCTGAAACCCCGCCCCGGTGGGCCGGCGGTCGATGCCAACAATCCCGATCCCGCCAAGCGGCGCCAACCGATCGAGGGTCTCTCGATCCTGACCGGGTTCACCGCCAAGGACGACCGTTGGGGCGGGCGCATCTACGATCCGGAAAGCGGGCGGACCTATCGGTCCGAACTGACGGCGGCCGGCAACACGCTGAAGGTGAAGGGCTGTTTCGGCCCCTTCTGTCGCAGCCAGGACTGGACCCGGCTCCGCTGAGTCGCCTTCGTTAACCACCCGGTGCTAGGGTCCGCGCTTTCGGGTGGGAGAGGCCTTTTGAAGAAACCGCAGACGGTGGCGGCGCTGACCGACCTTGGTCGCGTGCAGTTGTCGAAAAGCTTTTTCCTGCGCGATTTCCTGCATTCGGAAACGGCGGCGATGCACGGTCTGTCGAACGTGCCCGACGATCCCGATCTGGCGATCGCCGCCGGCACCCGGCTGTGCGAAGATCTGCTCGAACCGTTGCAGGACGCCTTCGGCCGGATCGCCGTCCGCTCCGCCTATCGATCCAGCGAGGTCAATGCGCTGTGCCATGCCAAGGGCTATGGCTGCGCGTCGAACGAACGCAACGCCGCCTACCACATCTGGGATCGTCGCGACCTGAAAGGGCATATGGGCGCCGCCGCCAGCGTCATCGTTCCCGGCTTTGCCAACCGGTTTGATCAGCCCGGCGACTGGAAACGGCTGGCGTGGTGGATTCACGACCATCTGCCCTATGCGACGATGGAATTCTTCCCGACCAAATGGGCCTTCAACCTTGGCTGGCACGAACGGCCCCTGCGCGCGATCATGAGCCATATTCCGGGCGACCGCGGGTATCTGACGAAGCCGGGGATGCCAGGTCATGAGGACCGGCATGACGCGGAGTGGGCTGGAATCCTGCCGGGGTAGGTTTGGCGGCCGTTCGGTGCTGGGGCCTGCGCCGAAGCGTTGGCGGGCGTAAGGCTTTGGCTGCCACGGCTGCGGCCTGCGCCGGAGCACGGTGGCTTTCATCGTTCGAAAACGCTCCGCCACGTCGTCAGACGTGACCGGCTAT
>DASTEN010000173.1:0-10086 GCA_035709645.1 Sphingomonas sp. | reverse complement strand
TATCATCCGGCCTTCGCCTGGCCGTTGCCGTACGGCGGCGCGAAGACCGATCACCGCCTGCTCTTCGACGTCGCCGAACCCGGCGCGATCAGCGAATTGTCGCCCGATGGCCTGATCGCCGGCAAGCGCACCAGCCCGCTCGACGGGCCGGTGCTGCATCTGCGCGACGAACTGTTCACCGACGATGCGCTGATCTGGTCGCCGGTCGAATCGCGGGGGCTGACGTACGGCGTCGTGGGGCGGCCGAACCTGCGGATCGATTGGGAGGCGCCGGAACTGGGCGTCTGGACCAAGCCGGGTGCCGCATACGTCTGCGTCGAACCGTGGTGGGGCGAGGCCGATCCGGCGGGCTTTTCGGGCGAGATCTGGGACAAGCCCGGCATCCAGCGCCTGGCGCCGGGCGAGCGGCGGGCGTTCGCGATGGCGGTGACGTTGACCGCCTGACCCGCCTGCCCTTCCCAAAACCGTTCGTGCTGAGTAGCGACTGAGCGAAGTCGAAGGCGCGTATCGAAGCATCTGCTCCGACCTCGGTCCTTCGATACGCCGCTTCGACGAGCTCAGCGGCTACTCAGGACGAACGGACGTATTTTGACGACTGCCCAACCCCGCCGCACCTTCGCGATCATCTCGCACCCCGACGCCGGCAAGACGACGCTGACCGAAAAGCTGCTGCTGAAGGGCGGCGCGATCCACCTCGCCGGTGAGGTCAAGGCCCGCGGTGCCGCGCGCCGCGCGCGATCCGACTGGATGAAGATCGAACAGCAGCGCGGCATTTCGGTCACGTCCTCGGTCATGACGTTCGAACGCGCCTTTGATTCCTTGGGGCTTATCACCTTCAACCTGCTCGACACGCCGGGCCACGAGGATTTCAGCGAGGACACCTATCGCACGCTGACCGCGGTCGACTCCGCGATCATGGTCATCGACGCGGCAAGGGGCATCGAGGCACAGACGCGGAAACTGTTCGAGGTCTGCCGCCTGCGATCGGTCCCGATCATCACCTTCATCAACAAGGTCGACCGCGAAGGCCTGTCGCCGTTCGAACTGCTCGACGAGGTCGCCGACAAGCTGGCGCTCGACGTCACGCCGATGATGTGGCCGATCGGGATGGGCGGCACGTACCAGGGCCTGCACGTCATGGGCGACGCGACCGACGCGCTGCCGGACAATGTCCGGGAAGAGGTCGAGCTGGCGGGTGCGGGTTATCCCGAATTCGACGTCGAGGCCTATCGCAACGGCGACCTGACGCCGGTCTTCTTCGGATCGGCGCTGCGCGAGTATGGCGTCGACCAGCTGATCGAGGCGATCGCCCATTACGCCCCGCCCCCGCACGCGCTGCCCGCCGAACCCGCGCCGGTCGCACCCGAGCATCCCGAGGTCACCGGTTTCGTGTTCAAGGTCCAGGCGAACATGGACCCCAACCACCGCGACCGCATCGCGTTCATGCGGCTGGTGTCAGGCACGTTCAAGCGCGGCATGAAGCTGACGCCGACCGGTCACGGCAAGCCGATCGCGGTGCATTCCCCCATCCTGTTCTTCGCCCAGCAGCGCGAAGTCGCGGACGAAGCGTTTCCGGGCGACATCATCGGCATCCCCAACCACGGCACGCTGCGCGTCGGCGACACGCTGGCCGAAAAACCCGGCGTGCGCTTTACCGGCCTCCCCAACTTCGCGCCCGAAATCCTGCGGCGCGTGGCGCTGAAGGATCCGACCAAGACCAAGCAGCTCAGGAAGGCGCTCGACGATCTGTCGGAAGAGGGCGTGATCCAGGTGTTCTACCCCGAAATCGGATCGAACTGGATCATCGGCGTCGTCGGGCAGCTCCAGCTCGACGTGCTGCTCAGCCGGCTGGATGCGGAATACAAGGTCGCCGCGGGGCTCGAACCCTCCCCCTACGACACCGCGCGGTGGCTGGGCGGCGATGCGGCGGAGGTGAAGACCTTCATCGACCAGAACAAGGGCGCCATGGCAAAGGACCGCGACGGCAACCCGGTGTTCCTGGCGAAGAGCTCCTGGGAGGTCGGCTATATCGCCGATCGCTATCCAAAGGTGACGTTGGCGGCGACCAGAGAGCGATAAACCCTCTATCCCGTCATCCCCGCGTAGGCGGGGATCGATAGTCGCTGAACGTGCGGTCAGAGCCAAAAGCTCGGCCAGAATTGATCCCCGCCTTCGCGGGGATGACGGTCCCTAAAGTCAAACCTCCACCCAATCCTTCCGGAGCGGCCGCACCGCCAGCAGCATCAGCGCCGCCGCGATCAGGTAGAAGCCGGTCGCCGCGATCAGCGAATAGCGCAGCGACTCCGCGCCCAGCCGCGCAGTCATCGCGTCGGACATTGCGCCCATCACCCAGCTGCCGGCGCCCAGCCCGATCAGGTTGTTGATGAACAGGAAGCACGCGCTGGCCGTCGCGCGCATCTGTGGCGGCACCAGGTTCTGGACCGCGGTCGTCACCGGCCCCAGCCACAGGATGTTCAGGCCGTTCGGGATCAGCAGGAACGCCCAGGCGAGCCACGGCGACCCGCTCCAGAAACCGGCGGCGAACAGCGGTAGCGTGATTAGCCAGGCGATGGCCGGCAGCTTCGCGTAATTGCCGCGGTCTCGGGTCCCCAGCCGGTCGGCGAGGAAGCCACCCAGGAACACGCCGGCGGTCCCGCCGATCAGCAACAGCGACCCGACGAACTGCGACGCAGCGATCAGGTCGAAGCCGAAGCTGCGGATCAGCAGCGACGGCACCCAGAAGGCGAGGCCGTAGCCGCACATCGAACTGAACGCCGCGGCGAACGCCATCAGCCAGAAGCTGGGCTTTCGCGCGAGGATCGGGAAGACCGCCGACACCGGCACGCGCTGCACCGCCACCGGCCCGGCCGCATCAGCCCCGCCGCGCGCGGGTTCGCGCACGACCAGGCGGAAGACGGGTGCGATGACCAGCCCGAGCACGCCGACGATGATGAATGCGGTCCGCCAATCGACGTTCTGCGCGATATAGCCACCAAGCAGCGCGCCCAAGGCCAGCCCGACCGGAATGCCCAGCGAATAGATCGCCAGCGCCCGCGCGCGCCGTTCGGGCGGGAAGTAATCGGCGATCATCGCGTAGCTTGGCGCGACGCCCCCCGCCTCGCCCACCCCGACGCCCAGCCGCGCGAGGAACAGGCTCCAGAAGCCGGTCGCGAGGCCGCAAAGCGCGGTGAAGCCGCTCCAGATCGCAAGGCTGATCGTAATGACCCAGCTGCGGCTGGTCTTGTCCGCGACTACCGCCAGTGGCACGCCCAACGTCGAATACAGCAGCGCGAACGCGATCCCACCCAGCGCGCCAAGCTGGGTGTCGGTCAAGCCCAAGTCCTTTTTGATCGGCTGGACCAATATGCCCAGGATCTGCCGGTCGAGGAAGTTGAAGGTGTAGACCAGCAACAGCATGGCCAGCACGGTGTTGGCATAGCGGCGCGTGGGTGGGGCGGCCTGTCCCGCTTGAATGGTCACGGCTTAACCTCTCCCCGTTCGCGCTGAGCCTGTCGAAGCACCCTACTTCGTGCCCCGAGGTCAGCCCGAGTGTATCGCAGTACAGCCCTTCGACAAGCTCAGGGCGAACGGGGGCGGAAGTTTCTCCGCCCCCTCTTCGATCAATACCGCGCCGTCACCGAGAACATGATCTGGCGCGGGTTGCCGTAATAGGCGGTCAGCACGCCTTCGGTGCCGAGCGTCGGGATGTAGGCGCCGGTCGCGGTGCGGTTGAAGTCGCCGGTATCCGGGTTCTGCGAAAGGAAGTTGTAGCCCGACACGATGTAGCGCTTGTCCGTCAGGTTGCGGCCGTGCAGGCCGAACGTCAGGTTGCGGTTCAGGTCGTAGGTCAGGTTCGCGTCCCACAGCGTATACGCCGGCTGGTCCAGCATCGGCGTGCGCAGTTCGAACTGCTGGCTGGCACTGCGATAGCTGACCGTGGTCGACGCGCCGAACGTCCCCTCGCCGACCGGCAGCGATGCCGCGAGCGTGCCGCTGGCGGTCCAGTCGGGCGTGTTCTGGATGCGCCGGCGGTTGGCGACGTCGATACCGCGGCTGTCGATGAACTGGGTGTATTTGGCATCCAGATAGCCGCCCGTGCCCGACAGGGTCACGCGGCTGCCGGCGCCGGCGAAGTCGCGGGCCAGCGTGGCGTTCACTTCCGCCTCCAGCCCGTTAATCCGCGCGCGACCGGCGTTGGTCGTGACGCCGATGAAGGTCTGCTGGCCGTTGATGGTCGTGCCGATCGATCCCGGCACCTGCACGTCCTTGTACGCGGCGTGGAAGGCGGCCAGCGCGAAGTTCAGGCGGTTGTCGAGGACGCTCGCCTTGTAACCGACTTCGTAGCTGTCGACCGTTTCGGGATCGAACGACAGGAAGTCGTAGACCTGGGCCGGCGTGCAGACGGCGCCTGCGGGTGTGCGGCAGGCGGTGGACTGGCCCCGCGGGTCGAAGCCACCGCCCTTGAAGCCCTTCGAATAGGACGCGTAAATATTATGGTCCGGCGTCGGCTTGAAGCTGACAGAGGCGCGCGGCGTGAACTTGCTGAACGATGCGTCGCCGCGGAAGTCCGAGGTGGTCGCAAAGAGCGTGCCGGTGCCACCGAAGAACGGCGATCCGCCGCCCAGGAACGTCTGGCGCAGGACCTGCGCCTTACGGTTGTCCCACGTATAGCGCCCACCCACCGACACGCTGATCTGCGGCGTAAAATCGTACGTCGCGTCGCCGAAAATCGCGACCGTGTCAGTCTTCACATCGCCGAAGGTGAGCGCGGTGACACCGCCGGGCAGGCGCACGTCGAACACCGTCCGCGCCTTTGCATCGAGGTAGTACAGCCCCGCCAGCAGTGACAGGCCGCCGGTGTTGACCAGCAATTGTGCTTCCTGGCTGAACTGTTCGTTGTTGTACAAGCTGGGTACGTCGACCTGCACTGCGGGCAGGGCGTCGAAATCGATCGGTGTCGCGGTGTCGTCCTTGCGATAGCCGGTGATCGACCGGAACGTCAGCCACTCGGTCGGCGTCAGTTCGGCGAACAGCGAGCCACCATAGGCCTCGACCCGCTGCGTCGGCGTGATCAATGCGCCGCGACTGTCATAGACGTCGGCCAGGACCGGCGTACCGCTGACGATACCCGGGATCAGGCGATGGCCGCCACGTGGTGCCGACTTGTCGAGCGTATAGTCGCCGGACAGACGGATGTAGAGGCCGGTCGTGTCGTATTGAAGCGTGCCGCGGGCCGCCCGGATGTCCTTGTCGTAATTGTCGAGGCCCGTCGTCAGATTCTCGCCGAACCCGTCGCGGGTCAGCCGCGCCACCGCCGCCCCGATCTTGAAACCGCTGTCGCCCAGCGGCACGCTGCCCGACAGGACGCCGTCGATCTGGTTGTACGATCCGTACGTGCCCTTCGCCATGATCGTCGGTTCGCTGCCCAGACGCCGCGTCACATACTTCACCGCGCCGCCGATGGTGTTGCGGCCATACAGCGTGCCCTGCGGCCCGCGCAGCACTTCGACCCGCTCGACGTCGTAGATGTCCATGACCGCCGCCTGCGGACGGTTGAGGTAGACGTCGTCGAGATAGATGCCGACGCCCGCTTCGAACCCGCCGACCGGATCCTGCTGGCCGACGCCGCGGATGAAGGCACTGAGCGTGGAATTCGTACCGCGCGACACTTCCAGCGTGACGTTCGGCGTGGTCGCCGCGATGTCGGTGATGTCGATCGCACCCGCGGCCTCCAGCTGCGCGCCGGTGAAGGCGGTGACCGCGATCGGCACGTCGCGCAGCGATTCCTCGCGACGGCGGGCGGTGACGATGATGTCGCCGGCATTCTCGGCGGCTTCGGCCTCGGTCTGCGGCTGCGTGCTGTCCTGCGCGGCGGCCGGCGCGGCGGCGAGAGCCGCGACGCTGGCGCCGATGGCCAGCGCGGCGCGCAGGGACGTGACGGTGCGGATCATGCTTTCCTCCCCTAAGGTGCGCCCCCCGTCCGTCGGACCGGCGGGGTTGCGCATGGTCGACGATAGTCCTACTGAAAGTTGAACCAGGTTTCAACTTGGGATTTCGGGGGAGGACAGGCAGATGGCAGCGCGGCGTGTCCCGGCGGCAACAGCATCGATCGACGCGGGGGCCGCGGCGGGTGAGGGCAAGGCGCCGCGCACCGAACGCGGACGTCGCACGCAACAGGCGATCCTGGATGCCGCGGCGCAGGAATTCGGCGAACGCGGGTTCCACGACGCGTCGATCAGCGACATCACCAGGCGTGCCGGCGTCGCGCTCGGCAGCTTCTACACCTATTTCGATTCGAAGGACGCGGTGTTCCGCGCGCTGGTCGCGCACATGTCGGGGCAGGTCCGCGATCACGTCGCCCCCCGGATCCGCGCGGCGAAGGACGGGATCGACGGAGAGCGCGCCGGGCTGGCCGGGTTCCTGGGCTTCGTGCGCGACCACAAAGAGATCTACCGGATCATCGACGAATCCGAATTCGTCGATCCCGACAGCTTCCGCCGCCACTATGCGACGACCGCCGACCGCATCCGCCAGCGGCTGGCGGCAGCCGCCGAACGCGGCGAACTGCGCGCCGACGTGGGCGAGGTCCACGCCTGGGCGATCATGGGGATGAACGTGTTCTTGGGATTGCGCTACGGCGTGTGGGATACCGACACGCCGGCGGACGATGTCGCCGCGACCGTCGCGGCGATGCTGCGGCGGGGACTGGCGGCGGAGTAACCTACCTACATCGTCATCCCCGCGAAGGCGGGGATCAATAGTCGCTGAACGTCGTGAGACACACGAAAGCCAGCCAGAATTCGTCCCCGCCTTCGCGGGGATGACGGTGGTAAGGGTTCACTTCCGTCGCAGCGTGATCCGCGTGAGTTCCGACGGTCGCCCAAGGCGGAGCGCGAAGCCCGGCCACAGCGCGGTCCCGTTGTTTACGTAGAGCGTCATCCTGCCGACCGTGTAGCGGCCCGATACGAAACCCTTGTTAGCGGGCGCCACCAGCCGGTCGAGGCCGACGATCATCCCGCCGTGGGTATGCCCCGACACTTGCACCGCGACACCCGCCGCCGCGGCCTTTCTCGCCTCGCGCGGCTGGTGATCGAGCAGGAACACGGGAACGCCGCGCGGCGCCCCGGCAAGCGCGGCGGCCAGATCCGGTCCCGCCTGGCCGACGCTGGGTGCCGACAGGTCGGTGACGCCGGCCAGCACCAGCCGCCCCTCCCCGCGCCGCAGCACGCGGTGCGTATTCGGCAGCATCGCGATGCCCATGCCGTTCAGATGCCGCATCCAGGCGGCGTAATCGAAGAAATATTCGTGGTTGCCGGGAATCGCATAGACGCCGTCCGGCGCACTGAGGTCGGCGAGCGGCGCCACATCGGCGCGGCGCATCGCGACCGATCCGTCGATGAAGTCGCCGGTCACGACGATCAGGTCGGCGCCCGCGGCATTGGTGCGCTCGACGACGCTTCGTGCCCAGCGCTCGGGAAACAGCCTGCTGATGTGCAGATCGGTCAACTGGATCAGCCGATAGCCGTCGAATTCACGCGGAAGGTCGGCAATCGCAATGTCCACGTCCTTGATCGGCGGCACGCGGACCGCATTGGCGACCGCCACCGCCGACAACAGCGCGGCGATGCCGCCCAGCGCAAAGCGCACGTCGTCCGGCGCCGCGACGCTTTCACGCCGGATCAGCGCGGTCGCCAGCGTGCCGAGATCGAGCACCAGCTGAAGGACGGCGAGCAGCAGGATCGCGCCGAACGCCCAGTTGAACGCGATGACGATCGTCCGCGGGAATTCGGGTGCGAACACCGACCCCGACGACAGCCGGCTCCACAGATGATATTGCGATGCCATCAGCAGGACGCCCGCGACGATCAGCTTGATCGGCAGCGACAGCGTCAGTGGCCACAGCCAGCGGGCGATGACCAGCAGGCAGGGCAGCGCGAAGAACAGATGGAAAATCGTGCGAGCTCCCGGATAGGCGACGCCTGCGGGCAGTGTGCCCGCTGCGGCGACCGCGGTCGAGAACGTGCCGCCCGGGGCATGGTTCAACCGCGCGGTTCGCCGGGTCGCCGACCCGCGCCGACATCGTCGCGACGCTTTGGGACCCGACGCGGCCCTGGTCCGTTTAGCTGCCGCGGGTGCCCGACGTGATCGGGAACCGCCCCCATTCCAGACGATCAGAGGACGTTCTTCATGGCAACCCTAGCCTATGGCGCGCAGACCGCCGACCAGCCCGTCGCACCGATGACGATCGAGCGGCGCGCTCCCAACGCCGACGATGTCCAGATCGACATCCTGTACTGCGGCGTGTGTCACAGCGACCTGCATCAGGTCCGGTCCGAATGGGACGGCACGCTCTACCCGTGCGTGCCGGGCCACGAAATCGTCGGTCGGGTGAGCGCGGTCGGTGACCAGGTGACCAAATTCGCGGTCGGCGACATCGTCGGCGTCGGCTGCATGGTCGACAGTTGCCAGGCCTGTCCGTCGTGCGACGACGGGCTGGAGCAATATTGCGAGACCGGCTTCGTCGGGACGTACAACGGCCCGACCCCGGACGCGCCGGGGCATACGCTGGGCGGCTATTCGCAGCGTATCGTGGTCAAGGACGCCTTCGTGTTGAAGATCGCCCACGCCGAAGAGGATCTGGCGGCGGTCGCGCCGTTACTGTGTGCCGGGATCACCACCTATTCGCCGCTGCGCCACTGGAACGTCGGCCCGGATACGAAGGTCGGGATCGTCGGCATCGGCGGGCTGGGCCATATGGGCGTCAAGCTGGCGCATGCGATGGGCGCCTATGTCGTCGCTTTCACGACGTCGGAGGGCAAACGTGCCGATGCCCTGGCGCTGGGCGCCGACGAAGTGATCGTATCGCGCAACGCGGACGAGATGGCGGCGCATGCGGCCAGTTTCGACGTCATCCTGGACACGGTCGCGGCCAGCCACGACCTCGACGCGCTGACCGGCCTGCTGAAGCGCGACGGCACGCTGACCTTGGTCGGCGTGCCCGAACATGCCCACCCGTCGCCGAGCATCGCCAACCTGATCTTCAAGCGCCGCAGCATCGCCGGATCGCTGATCGGCGGCATCGCCGAAACGCAGGAGATGCTCGATTTCTGTGCCGAACACGGCATCACCGCCGATATCGAGATGATCCGCGCCGACCAGATCGAAACCGCCTACGAACGCATGCTGAAATCGGACGTGAAGTACCGCTTCGTCATCGATATCGCATCGATGGGCTAAATCTTGCGGCAGGCCGCGGCCGGACATGCTATGTTCCGGCCGTGACCACCGATCCTACCGTCGACTTCGTCGTCATCGATGTCGAAACCGCCTGTTCGCGCGTCAGCAGCATCTGCCAGATCGGCATCGTCGGTTTCTCGGGCGGCGAAGAGGTATTCGCCTATGAGACGCTGATCGATCCGTGCGACGAATTTTCGTCGTTCAACACGCGTATCCACGGCATCACCTGCGATCATGTCGCGGGCAAGCCGACCTTCGCCGACGTCCACGGCGTGGTCAGCGGGCATCTGTCGGGCCGGGTGACGGTCGCGCATTCGCTGTTCGACAAGGGCGCGCTGGCTGCCGCCTGCCGCGTGCACGGCCTGCCCCCGATCGAGGCGACGTGGCTGGACAGCGTGCGCGTCGCCAAGCGCGCGTGGCCGGAATTGCCCAGTCATCGCCTGAACGTGCTCAGCAAATTTTTGAAGGTGCGTCACAAGCATCATGACGCGCTGAGCGATGCGCGTGCGGCCGGCCTGGTCGTCGTCCGGGCGTCGGAACATACCGGCATCGACCTTGCGGGCTGGATGGCCCCGACCAACCCGCGCGGCGGCACCGCGCCGCAGGCCGCGCCCGAAGGTCCGCTGAAGGGGCATCGCATCGCGCTGCTCGGCAGCCCGCGCGACAGCGCGCTTGCGTATCGACTGGCCGGGCACGGCGCGCGAATCGTCGCGTCGGTGGGCACGACGTCGACCATGCTGGTCATCAGCAACGCCCAGCCGTTCGGCCGATTCTTTCACGCCCATGCAAGCTATCGCCGGGCCGAGGAATTGCGCAGCGGCGGCGCGACGATCGAAATCCTCGGCGAGG
>DASTEN010000172.1:0-4445 GCA_035709645.1 Sphingomonas sp. | reverse complement strand
CGGATCAGCCTGTTGCGGCTGTCGAGATGAAGGACCCGCACCCGTTCGGTCTGATGATGTGCCATGTCGGCGCGCAGGTAATCGAGCAGCGCCTGCCAGTTGCTCAGCACCGGCTGCGCGCTAGTCTCGGTCTTGAGCAGGCGGAGCGCGACACCGTGGGCGGCCTTGATCGCCGCGACGGAGGTTTCGCCCATGCCCTTGATCCGCGCGAGATCTTCGGGC
The DNA here is from genome assembly GCA_035709645.1 of Sphingomonas sp. Taxonomy (GTDB): domain Bacteria; phylum Pseudomonadota; class Alphaproteobacteria; order Sphingomonadales; family Sphingomonadaceae; genus Sphingomonas. The sequence goes on along the minus strand of DASTEN010000172.1, from coordinate 4,223 downwards.
GCGGCGGTCATCACGCCCGACAGGCCGCCGAATTCGCGCAGCAGCGCCTTGGCGAGCGGCTTGGTGTCGCGCCGCGGAATGGCGAGCGCGAGCAGATACTCCAGCAGCTCGTAATCCTGGAGCGCGGTCGCCCCGCCGACGAACAGCCGTTCGCGCAACCGGGCGCGGTGGCCGGCGGCATCTTCGCTCACGGTTGCAGGAACGCTCATCAGCGACCAAGGTTAAGCGAGTGCGCCGACGATGCAACCGGCCGCGGTGGGAGTATTGCGTGACGGCGGACGCCGCGGAGACGGGACCGGAGCAGCGGCGGCGGCGCTGGCACCAGCGCAAGCGCTGGCGCACGCTGGTCGCGCTGCTGATCGTGTTCGCGGTCGCGATCGGCGTGCTGTGGCATCAGCGGCGCAGCGTCGCGACCGGTTTCATCGACGACGAACTCGCCAAACGCGGCGTGCCGGCACGCTATACGGTCGCCGACATCGGCTTCGCCCGGCAGCGGCTGACCAACGTCGTCATCGGCGATCCGCGCGATCCCGACCTGGTGGCCGACTGGATCGTCGTCCACACCCGTATTCGCAGCGGCGGGCCGGAGGTGACGGGAATCGACACCGGCAACGTCCGCCTGCGGGCACGGTGGAAAGACGGTGGGCTGTCGCTGGGCGCGATCGATCGGCTGCTGCCGAAAGGCGACGGAAAATCCCCCTTCGCACTGCCGAAGCTGAACGCCGACATCGCCGACGCGCGTATCCGCCTGGAACTGCCCGGCGGTATCATCGGCGGGAAATTGCGGGGCTCGGGGCGGCTGGACGATGGTTTCGCCGGCCGACTGGCGCTGGTCAGCGACCGTCAGGCGCTGTCCGGGTGTACGGCAACCGGTATCGGCGGCGCGTTTGCGCTGACCGTGGCGAAGCGGCGGCCGCGTATCCTCGGGCCGATGCGGCTGGGCAACCTGCGCTGCGGAGACGCCGGCGTGCAATCGCTTCGGTCAGACCTGGACCTGACGCTGGGGTCTGCGCTCGAGCGCTGGAACGGAACGGTGGCGGCGGTGGTCGCCAGCGCCGATGCGCCCGGTATCGCGGCTGGACCGATATCCGGGACGCTTGCGTTCGATGGCAGCGCGAAGGGCACTGCGGGCGATCTGCGGATCACGATCGCCAAGCCAGCGACCGCGCAGGGGCAGGCGGCACGCGCCGACCTCGCCGGTCGCTACCGCGTCGCGCCGGCGGGACTGGAATTCGCCGGGGACGCTCGTATCGCAGGCGCGCGGATCACTCCATCGCTGGTTCGCCAGGTGACCGCGCTTCGGACCGGTGCTGCGGGAACGCCGGTCGAGCCGCTGGCGGATGCGTTGACGCAGGCAATCGCCGCGGCGGCCCGCGACATGTCGGGTACGGCGCGCGTGGAGGCCGTCCAGCGCGGCGATGCCCGCGCCGTGCGCGTAACCGACCTGACGCTGCGATCGGCTAGTGGCGTGGTCGCGACGATCGCGGGCGATCCGATCCGGTTCGGGGCGGTCGAGGTCGGCGGGCGGATCGCACTGCGCGGTGGCGGATTGCCGACCGCGTCGATCGCGCTGCGCCGGGTCGGCGGTGGGCTGGCGGGGCGGGCGACCATCGAACCCTATGCCGCAGGGGGCGCGCGCCTGGCCCTGACCCCGGTCACGTTCCAGACCGGCGGCGGCGCGCTTACGCGGATCACGACGCAGGTGGCGCTGTCGGGACCGATCGCCGATGGCCGTGTTGACGGTGTGCGGGTGCCGATCGACGTGCGGTGGCGCGGTGCTGCGATGATCGCCAATCCCGGCTGCACCCCGGTCGTCTGGCAACGGCTGGCGATCTCCGGCCTGACGCTCGATCCGACGCGATTGCGCCTGTGTGCTGGCGGGCAGGGGTTGGTTACGCTGACGCGCGGATCGGTCGGCGGGATGGCGCGGCTGGGGACGACGCGCCTGACCGGGCGAATCGGATCGACGCCGCTCGCGCTGTCCATGGCCGGCGCGCAGGTGCAGCTGGCGGGCCTGGGCTTTGCGCTGACCGACGTACAGGCGCGCCTTGGTTCGCTCGATCGCCAGACGCGGATCGACGCGGGGCGGCTGGTGGGGCGGATCGCGGGTGGGCGCGTGGCGGGCACCTTTGACGATGGCGGCGGGCAGATCGGCACCGTGCCGCTCATCCTGTCGGCAGCCAACGGGGATTGGTCGTTCGCCGGCGGGACGCTGTTGCTCGACGGGCGGCTGATGGTGGCCGATGCTGCGCAGGATCGGCGGTTCGAACCGCTGGCGAGCGAGAACGTCGCGCTGACACTGGCCGGCAACCGCATCGATGCGAGGGGAACGCTGATCCATCCGACGAAGCGGGTAAAGGTCGCCGATGTCACCATCACGCACGATCTGGCGCAGGGGACCGGCACAGCCGACCTGTCGGTGCCCGGCATCGCCTTCGGCAAGGCGTTTCAGCCGAACGAGCTGACCCCGCTGACCTTCGGCGTCATCGCCGATGTCGTCGGCAGCGTGTCGGGCAAGGGACGGATCGTCTGGTCGCCGGACGGGGTGACCAGCACCGGCACCTTCGGCACCCGCAATCTGGATCTGGCGGCCGCCTTCGGCCCGGTCACGGGCATATCGGGCGACATCGTCTTCACCGATCTGCTGGGTCTGGTCAGCGCGCCCGACCAGGTGGCGACCATCGGCACGGTCAATCCCGGTATCGCGGTCGAGAACGGCACCGTCCGCTACCGCCTGACCGGCAACACCCGCGTGCAGGTGGAGGGGGGCGAATGGCCGTTCGCCGGCGGGCGCCTCACGCTCGACCCGACGCTGCTCGATTTCAGCGGCAGCCAGGAACGGCGGATGACCTTCCGCGTGATCGGTGCCGATGCCGCCACCTTCCTCCAGCAGTTCGACTTCGACAATCTGAACGCCACCGGCACCTTCGACGGCGTGCTTCCGATGGTGTTCGACGAAACGGGTGGGCGGATCGTCGACGGTACGCTGGCCGCACGCTCCGGCGGCAGCATCGCCTATGTCGGGACGATCACCGAAAAGGACGTAGGCGTCTGGGGCAACATGGCGTTCCAGGCCCTGCGATCGCTCGACTATCGCAGCCTCAACATCACGCTGAACGGCCCGCTGTCCGGCGAGATGGTCACCGCGATCCGCTTCGCCGGCGTCAGCCAGGGGCAGGGGACCAAGAGCAATTTCATCATCCGCCGGCTGGCGAAGCTGCCGTTCGTCTTCAACATCACGATTCGCGCGCCGTTCCGCCAGCTGCTCGATTCGGTGCGCAGCTATTACGATCCGTCGCGACTCATCCAGCGCAACCTGCCCGCGTTGATCGAGCAGCAGCGTCGCCGCGACGGGCCGCAGCCGCCCGCGGCCCCCGTCATTCAGCCCCCGTCAAGCGAGAACCGTCCATGAAGACTCCAGGATTGAGGTTCGTGCGATATTGTACGAACATCGGAAGCGTGAAGAGGATGACGATCTTGGGACTGGCGATGGCCGGCATGACCAGCGGATGCGTGACCGTGAACGCGCCCGACAAGCCGATCGTCATCAACCTCAACATCTCGATCACGCAGGAAGTCGTCTATCGCCTCGATGGGGAGGCGAAGTCGCTCATCCAGCAGAATCCGGGGATTTTCTAAGATGAAGACGTTTCACATCGCTGCGCTGATCGGGATCGCCGCCGTCGGCGCCCTGGCCGCGACCGCCGCCTATGCCCAGCGCGATCCGGCCTATGCGGCCGCGCGGTCGGCGGGCCAGGTCGGCGAGCAGCCCGACGGCTATCTCGGCATCGTCGGTTCGCCGACGCCCGAGCTGCGGGCGCTGGTCAACAACATCAACATCCAGCGCAAGGCGGCCTACACCCGCCAGGCCGGCAACGGCGCTACCGTCGAGCAGATGGCGTTCGTCGCGGGGTGCAACCTGATCAACCAGACGTCGGCGGGCGAGAAATATCAGTCGCCATCGGGTCAGTGGCTGACTCGCGGGGCGGGCGCGCCGACGCGCGATCCGCGCTGTGTGTGAGGATTGAAATTTAAGCCGAGACGGTCTATGTAAACCTTGGTTTCCGTAAACAGAAATCACCTCCAGACCCCGGTCGTTCCAGCGGCCGGGGTCTACTACGTTCAGGGGCAGGGCGTTCCCCCGACCCCATCCCGCCGCTACTTCGAGCGGGGCACCTCGATGATTTTCAGCTCCAAGGCGGCGAATGCCACCATCCACGTTC
>DASTEN010000171.1:0-3622 GCA_035709645.1 Sphingomonas sp. | reverse complement strand
TCCCCCTCCCCTTACAGGGGAGGATTTTTATCAGATCCGCCACACCCGAAAATCGCTCACCCGCAGGTGACTCCATGTCGTCCGCAGCCCGAAATGCCCGCGCGTGTACGGCTGCGGGTCGTCGAGTTCGAATATCACCACGCCGTCGCGGATCAGGGCAATGCGCCGTCCGTCTGCGATCAGGCGGATGCGGATCGGCCGGTTCGGCACGAGCATATTCGCCGCCCCCGACAGGTCGTGCTGCGGCAGCAACGGCCGGTTGTCGCGTTGGCCGATATACCGGCGGAAACGCGTCGTCGTATTCCGGTTGCCACCGATACCCGCGTAATAGGTTCGCAGTTCGTCGTAATCCGCAAAGGCGCCGCTGCGCGTCCGCGCCAGAACGTCGCCGCTGGCGACACGCGGGTCGGTCGCCATCCAGAAGCAGTTGACGTCGCTGACCGTGTCCCACTCGCCGCCCGCAGACACCGGCGTGACGACATAGTCGATCGCGATCGGCCCCTCCAGCACCGGTCGGAACCAGAGGGTCACGCCCGCCGGGACCGCCACGTCGAGCGAACCGCGCGTCGCGACGATTCGCCCGGGCCTCTCCGACTCGATCAACCACTGGCCGAGCCCGTCGCGGAAGTCGTCGCGGTACAGCAGCCGCTCGCGCCCGCCCCGCGGCAGCGCGCAGCCGGCGAGCAGGCTCACGCCCCCCGCCATCGCGGCACGTCGCGTGACGCTCACGCCAGCGCCGCCACGAACGCCCGCGCCGCTGCGCCGACATCCGCCGACGGCTTACCCGCACTGTAGAGCGCCGAGCCCAGCCCGAAGCCGTCGATCCCGGCCGCGCGCCACGCCGGGAGCGTCTCCGGCGTCACCCCGCCGACCGCCAGGCGGAGCACGTCCTTCGGCAGCACCGCACCGATCGCCTTGACGCCCGCCGGGCCCAGCACTTCGGCCGGAAAGAACTTCAACGCATGCGCCCCCGCCCTCAGCGCCGCGAACGCATCGGTGGGGGTGAAGCAACCGGGCAGCGCGGCAAGCCCACGCTCGACCGTGGCGGCGATGACCTGGGGTTCGGTGTTCGGCGAAACGATGATCCTGCCGCCGGCATCCGCCACGTCGGCGACCTGCGCGGTCGTCAGCACGGTCCCCGCACCGACCAGGGCATGTCCCTCCAGCCGCTTCGCCATGCGTTCGATCGACACCAGCGGCTCGGGCGAATTCAGCGGCACTTCGATCAGCGAGAATCCCGCCTCGACCAGGATGTCGCCGACGGCATCGACCTCGACCGGCGTGATCCCGCGCAGGATCGCGACCAGCGGGCAGCGGGTGAACGCCGCGGTGAAATCGGTCGGTACGGTCATCGGACAAGGCTCCAGATCCGGGTGATTCCCGCCACGAAGGCGGCATGGCTGTCGATCAGCGTCGCGCGCGCACGCACCGCCTCGATCGCCGCGACATATAGCCCGCCCAGCGTCGGATCGGCGAGGACATGGGCATGATCGCCCGCCCCCAACCGGTGACGCACGTCGGTGCCGATCAGCAGGCCGCTGATATAGGATGCGGCGTCGGCGATCGCGCCCTGCCCGGTCACGGCATCGGCGCGGACGCCGAACAGCCGTACGCCAAGGTCGCCGTCGGCGCTATCCGCGACCCCGGCCAGGAAATCCGCACCCGGCGTCGCCGTGCCGGTCATCTGCGCGGCGAGCAGGCTGTGGCGGCCCAGCAGCGCGTACAACTCGCCCGTCATCGCGGTGACGAACCGGTCGATCCGGCCATCCGCCATCCACGCCCATTTGCAGTGCGTCCCCGGCTGGCAGAGCAACGCGTCCGCCGGCGCGAGCCCCGCCGCGACCGCGCCCAGCAACTGCACCTCTTCGCCGCGCATCACGTCGCGGCGGCGGCCATCGGCAACCGTCACGCCGGGGACGATCGCGGTGCGGGCAGGCTCGACCCAGCGTACCGCCCCGGCAAGCGCGCCAAAATCGGTGGGACAGGCGACATAGGGCAACTCCGCCCAGCCCCGGTTCGATCCGACCATGCCGGCGCACAGGATCGGCAGGTCGCCGAACCGGTCACGGATGGCGGCGACCTCTGCCACATAGCCTTCGGCTGCCACCGACAGGATGCCGCGATCGTCGCGGACGCTGGCGACGACCGTGCCATCCGCATCGATCGCATAGATCCGCCGGTTCGTCGTTCCCCAATCGATCGCAAGCCATTCGGCGGTCACAGACGCTCTCCCATCGGGCTTGTCAGCCCTCGCGCAGCGCTCTAGCATAATGTCTGAGTTATTCAAACGGCGCGACCGATCGCGATGTGGGAGGGGATGGACGGATGCCGGTGATCAGCCTGGTTCAATTCGACGATAACGGGCGCGGTGTCGCCGCGATCACGCCGGACGGTGCGCGCCGCGTGACGAATGCGAGCACCACGCTGGCGCTGGCCGCCGAGGCGTCGGCGGCCGGTCGCTCGCTGGCTGACCTGGCGGCCGACCGACTGGGCGATGCGATCGATCTGACCGCGGTCCGCCTGCTCGCCCCGATCGACCATGCCGACCCTGCGCATCTGCTGGTTTCAGGCACTGGCCTGACGCACCTTGGCTCGGCGGAGGGTCGCGATGCCATGCACAGGAAGGCCGCGGAAAACCCCGATCCGACCGATTCGATGAAGATGTTCCTGATGGGCGTCGAAGGCGGCAAGCCTGCAAATGGTGCGACCGGGGTCCAGCCCGAATGGTTCTACAAGGGTGATGGCGCGATTTTGGCCGCGCCGGGCGAACCGCTCACCAGCCCCGCCTTCGCGCTCGACGGCGGCGAGGAGCCCGAGATCGCCGGCATCTACATGATCGACGCCGATGGCACGCCGGTGCGTCTGGGCTATGCGCTGGGCAACGAATTCTCGGATCACGTCACCGAACGCGGCAATTATTTGTGGCTTGCGCATTCGAAGCTGCGCGCGGCGGCCCTCGGGCCCGAACTGCTGCTCGGCGACCTGCCGCAGGACGTGCGCGGCACCAGCCGCATCGTCCGCCAGGGCACGACGATCTGGGAAAAGCCATTCGTCAGCGGGGAGGCGAACATGTCGCACAGCCTTGCGAACCTGGAACACCATCATTTCAAATACACGGGCTTTCGTCGGCCGGGGGACGTCCACGTCCATTTCTACGGCACGGCGACCTTGTCGTTCAGCGACGGAGTGAGACCGGAGCCCGGCGACGTGTTTGAGGTGGAGGCCCCGCCCTTTTCCCTGCCCGTCCGCAATCCGCTGGCGATCGCGCCGGCCGAAACCGTCAGGGTGCGTGCGCTATGAAGATCGCCATCGTCGGCTTCGGCAAGATCGCCCGCGACCAGCACGTGCCCGCCATCGCCGGGAACGACGTGTTCGACCTGGCCGCCACCGCCAGCCGCCACGCCCATGCCGAGGGGTTGCCGGCCTATCCCGACATCGAGGCGCTGCTGGCCGCCGAGCCGGACGTCGCGGCAATCGCACTGTGTCAGCCGCCCCAGGTCCGCCACGCCGCTGCCCGTGCCGCCATCGCCGGGGGGCGCCACGTGTTTCTCGAAAAGCCGCCGGGCGCGACGCTTGGCGAAGTCGTCGACCTGGTGCGCGCCGCCGACGATGCCGGCGTGAC
>DASTEN010000170.1:0-2088 GCA_035709645.1 Sphingomonas sp. | reverse complement strand
CGCCGATTGGGCTTCGCCTCTCCACCGCCATCCCGCGCGCAGGCGGGGATGGATAGTCGCTGGTGTCCGTGAGACTCACGACGGCCAGCCGGAATGCACCCCCGCCTCCGCGGGGATGACGGTCGATAGGGGCGGGTGAATGTTGCCCCAAAACGAAAGCGGGCCGGAAGGTCGCCCCTCCGGCCCGCTTTTATGTCCAGCGGCGGGAGCGAAGTAAATTCGCTCCCGCGTCGGTCAGGCTGCGCCTACCGGCCGGGCCGGAGTGTGCTGTCGCACCGGCGCTTAGCTTGCGCTGAATCGCCTCACTCCGGCGCTCGTCGGTCGGGCTTCGCCCGCCGGCCGTGCTATCGGTTGCGCTACGCGCACCGCATCGGCGTTTACGCCGATGCTACCTCGGCAACGTCCACCTTCACGCCCGGACCCATCGACGAGCTCAGCGCGACCTTGCGCAGATACTTGCCCTTGGCGCCCGACGGCTTGGCCTTGACCACGGCATCCACCAGCGCGTCGAAGTTCGCGCGCAGGTCCTCGGCCGGGAAGCTCGCCTTGCCGAGACCGGCGTGGATGATGCCCGCCTTTTCGACGCGATATTCGATCTGGCCGCCCTTGGCTGCCTTGACCGCCTCGGCGACGTTCATCGTCACGGTGCCCAGCTTCGGGTTCGGCATCAGGCCCTTCGGACCCAGGACCTTACCCAGGCGACCGACGACACCCATCATGTCCGGGGTCGCGATGCAGCGATCGAAGTCGATGGTGCCGCCCTGGACAGTTTCCATCAGGTCTTCGGCGCCGACGACGTCCGCCCCTGCGGCGCGGGCTTCGTCAGCCTTCGCACCCTTGGCGAACACGCCGACGCGCACGGTCTTGCCCGTGCCCTTGGGCAGGGTCACGACGCCGCGGACCATCTGGTCGGCGTGGCGCGGGTCGACGCCCAGGTTCAGCGCGATCTCGACCGTCTCGTCGAACTTCGAGGTCGCGTTCGCCTTCACGATGCCGATGGCTTCGTCGACGCCATGCAGCTTCTCAGCGTCGACCGTCCAGGCCTTCTGCTTCTTGCTCAGCTTGGCCATGATCTCAGCCCTCCACCACTTCAAGGCCCATCGCGCGGGCCGAACCTTCGATGATCTTCGTCGCGGCGTCGATGTCGTTCGCGTTCAGATCCTTCATCTTCGCTTCCGCGATCTCGGCGAGCTGCGAGCGCTTGATCTTGCCGGCGACGACCTTGCCCGGCTCCTTCGAGCCCGACTTCAGGTTCAGCGCCTTCTTGATCAGGAAGGTGGCCGGCGGCGTCTTCGTGACGAACGAAAACGAACGGTCGGCGTAGACGGTGATGACGGTGGGCAGCGGCGAGCCCTTTTCCATGTCGCCCGTCGCGGCGTTGAACGCCTTGCAGAACTCCATGATGTTGACGCCGCGCTGACCCAGCGCCGGGCCGATCGGCGGCGACGGGTTGGCAGCGCCCGCAGGCACCTGCAGCTTGATATAGCCGGTAATCTTCTTGGCCATGATGGCCTCCTCACTCTTTTGCAGGGCGCAGCGTCAAGCGGCGCCCGGTTCAAGTTTAGCGGTCGTGACGGGCACGGCTTTCGCCGGCGCCCTCCCGCAGATATTCCATCGATTCCGAAGGAAGGCCGCGCCGTTAGCCGAAAAACGCTAGCGACGCAACGCCCCCGCACCCCCGCTCAGCGCCCCGCCGGGGCGTCCCCGCGGACGGTTGAAGAAGAGCTTGCGGAACGTCAGCGTGACCGTGCGGCCGATGGGATCAAGCAGGTCGGGCTGGTAATTGACCGGTACGCTGCCGTTGGCATCGGTCACGCGCAGACGGGTGTCGAACAGGTTGTTGACGTTCAGTTCGACGCGCGCGCCGAGCAGCCAGGGGTGATCGCGCACCGCTTTCATCGTCGGGTTGAAGGTCACGAACGACCGCAGGCCGACGGTCGTCAAAGGTGCCGCGGCGATGTCGATCGGCGCGCGGGCGGTGCCGCCGTTGACGAACGCGCCAGACTGCCAGTTAACGGTGGCGCGCAGGCCATAGCCGTTCTTCGTCACGCCCCCGTTTGCCTGGACCAGATGCTTGAACGGCCCGCG
>DASTEN010000169.1:0-3507 GCA_035709645.1 Sphingomonas sp. | reverse complement strand
GGTGGCGAACATGAACGGGATGCCGCGTGCGTGGAGCATCTCGGCGACCGGCAGGCTCGTCTCGCTGCCCAGGTTGACGTCGAGCACCGCCAGCGTGATCTCGTTTTCGACGATTTCGTCGAACGCGGCCGACGTCGATGCCGCCGTGACCACCCGGGTCGCGCCGAGCGAGCTCAGGATGTCCTCTGCATCCATCGCGATGATCAGGCTGTCCTCGACCAGCAGGACGGTACCCGTCAGCAGCGGGCGGGGTGGCTGGGCCGGGGCGTCGGCGTCGACGATGACCGGCGGGGGCGCAGCGGCCGGATGATCGCCGTCGATGACGACATGCGTCGCCGGCACGCAGAAATCGGCTTCTAGGCCGGTGACGGCATAGCGGATTTCGGCCTTGCCGTGCAGGTCGTAGGGGATCGATCGCTGGATGATCGTCGTGCCGAATCCCTGCCTGGTCGGCGCCTGCACCGCTGGACCACCCGTCTCGCGCCAGGCGATCTTCAGGTCGCCTTCGACATCCAGCGACCAGTCGATGTGTACCGCACCGCTGTCGGACAATGCGCCGTATTTGGCGGAATTGGTCATCAGTTCGTGAAAGACCAGCGCCAGCGTGGAAAAGGCGGCGGGGCGCAGCAGGATCGGCGGTCCGGCGGTCGTCACGCGCCCGGCCTTGCCCGCGAGATAGGCCGATGCTTCGGTTTCGATCAGGCGCGCCAGCGGGGCGGGGGACCAATTGTCCTGCGTGATCTGGTCGTGCGCCCGCGCCAGCGCCTCGATCCTGCCTTCCAGCATCTCGACATAATCGCGAACGCTGCCCGCCGACCGGTTCGACTGCCGGACGAGGCCGCGGATCAGCGACAGGATGTTGCGGACGCGGTGGTTCAGCTCGGCGATCAGCAGCTCCTGCCGTTCCGACGCGCGCTGACGCTCGGCCTGGGCATCGTCGCTCAGCCGCAGCACGACTTCGATCAGCGACGCGCGCAGCATCTCGGCGACGCGGACTTCCGACTCGCTGAACGGCTCCGACCGGTGGCGCACTTCCTGCGTCCAGGCCTCGAAGCTTCTGCGCGGCGACAGCCGTGCCCCGTTCGGGCCCCAGCTCGCGGGCTTCTGCGGATCGCCGCCCCATGTGACGGTGCGGACCTTCTCCTGCCGAAACAGCAGCACGTAATCGCGCGGCGACCGGGAAATCGGGATGGCCAGCACCCCTGCGCCGACCGCGGCATAATCCTCTGCCGCCGGCAGCACGCCCGCGATATGGTCGGTCGCAAAGACGCGGCCCGACGCCATCGCGTTCAGCCGGCGCACGAGCGCGGGGAAGGCGGAGGTCGGCGGCGTGATGCCGCTGGAGGCGACCTTGCTGTCGACCCAGATGCCGATGCCGTCGCACGGCACCGTCTGGCTCAGCATCTCACCCAGCCATTCCGGGCGATCGAGCAGCGACGCATCACCGGCGATCGCCGCCAGCAACCGGTCGGACGTCGCGCGCGCGGATTGCTCGTAGACCGCCAGCGCCTTGCGTTCGCGCGATTCCAGCTTGAACGCGAACATCGCCCCGAACAGCTCGGCAATCGATCGACGTTCGAAATCGGGCGTGCGCGGGCCGGAGTAGTGGTGGCAGGCGAACAGGCCCCACAACCGTCCCTCGACGATGATCGAGATCGACAGCGATGCCGCCACGCCCATGTTGCGCAGATATTCGATGTGGATCGGCGATACCGCGCGCAGGATCGACAGCGACAGATCGAGCGGCGCGCCGGTTTCGTCGCGGCCGGGGACGATCGGCGACGGCGTTGCCATCACATCGGCGATGATCCGGAAGGGGGTGCGCAGGTACAGCTTGCGCGCCTGGGCCGGGATGTCGCTGGCGGGATAGCGCAGGTCCAGGAAACTGCCGATGCCCGATTTCGCGGATTCCGCGACGACGATGCCTGATCCGTCGGTATCGAATTTGTAGACCATGACCCGGTCGAAGCCGGTGATCGCCCGGATCTGGCGAGCGCCCTCGCGGAAGAAAGCGGGGAGCTCGACCGTCTCGTCGAGCCGCGACATCATCGCGCGGATGGTGCCGGCGGGGTCGGACGTCGGTGCAGCGGCGCTCGGCTCGCCCTCCAGCACGATGCTACCCTGCACCATATGCACCGCAAAATCATAGCGGACATCGGTCCCGTCGCGCAGCGGCAGGCCGAAAACGCGCTCGACCGCATCATCGCCGCGCAGCATGGTCAGGCGGTTGCGCAGCACATGGACCGTATCGGCCGACAGATACTCGGTCAGCGGCGCGCCGAGCAGATCGTCGGCGGATATGCCCAGGATGTCGACGACGTTGGCCGATGCCCGCTTGACCAGCCAGTCGGGGGACACGGCGATCAGGAAACCGAACGGCTGGATGCTGCCAAGCTCGTGGATCGGCTCGCGGTCGCAATTGGTCAGATCAACATCGAATTCCGCTTCGGCCAACTATTCAACTTTCGCCAACCACGCTTTCCCCGAAGCCTCGAACGACGCGAACACGCTGCGCGCGGAGTCTATCGCCTCGGTCAAGCGAATGTCATCGTACAACAGGATCTCAAGATCGACCAATAGCTTGGACCATAAGCCGGCGGCTTGATCGGGATCAAGATATCGACGGGGAAATTCCGCCGGAACGGTGCGCGCCAACATTCGGCCGCCCAGCCGTGATCCCTCCAGTACATAGAGCGCCCCCAGCAGGGCGCCATCGCTCGCGGGGAGCGCGACGTCCGTGACCGGATCCGCCACCGGCTGCGACAGCGCGGCCAGATCGGCGACCATCATCGGCGCGCGACGGCGCTGCGGCCAGTCGTCGATCAGCGCGCCGATCCCCGCCATGTCCAGCGCCGCCTCCAGCGGCAGCAGGACCGCGGCGTGGGCGCTGAGGAAGGCGGCATAAGCGGCCCGATTGCTCAGGTTGAAAGCGCCGAAGACCGAATCGACCGCGTCGTGTGCGCCGCGCGTGCCATCCCGCAAGGCGCGGTGGCTGTCCTTCAAGCGAACACGCGCTCGAAAATCGTGTCGACGTGACGCAGATGGTAATCGAGGTCGAACTTCTCGGCGATCGCATCGGCCGGCAGGGCGGCGGTGACGTCCGCGTCATTCTGAAGGAGCTCGAGCAGCGACAGTTCGCCGTCGCTTTCCCAAACCTTCATCGCGTTGCGCTGGACAAGGCGATAGCTGTCCTCGCGGCTGACGCCAGCCTGGGTCAGCGCCAGCAGGACGCGCTGCGAGTGGACCAGGCCGCCCATGCGGTCGAGGTTCTTCTGCATGCGCTTCGGATACACGACCAGCTTGTCGACGACCCCCGTCAGGCGGGCGAGCGCGAAGTCGAGCGTGATCGTGGCGTCCGGGCCGATGTAGCGTTCGACCGACGAATGGCTGATGTCGCGTTCATGCCACAGCGCGACATTCTCGAGCGCCGGGGTGACATAGCCGCGGACCATGCGCGCGAGGCCGGTCAGATTTTCGGTCAGGACGGGGTTGCGCTTGTGCGGCATC
>DASTEN010000168.1:0-2250 GCA_035709645.1 Sphingomonas sp. | reverse complement strand
ACCTTGCGACCCATAGCCGCGTGACCCACGATCATTCTGGTCATAATCGCGGCTGCCATAGCCGCGGCTGCGGTCGGCACCATAGGACGATCCGTAGGAACGCCCGCCGCTCGACGAACCGCCATAATAGTCGCGGCTGCGGCCTTCGTCCCGGTCATTGCGCTGCCACGACGATCCGCCATAGCTTTGTTCGCCATAGCCGCGGCCCGAAGCTTGCCCGCTGCCATAGCCGCGCGACCCATAGCCCTGCGAACTGCCATAGCTACGCGACCGATCGTCGCGATCCCGCCAGCGTCCGTCGTCCCCCGACCGGTCGTTCCACGACGAATCGTCGCGTCCCGAATTGCGATCATAGCCCATGAAAATCTCCTGCAGATGGTTCATGTTATCGCGGCGCAGCAGCGCGGGCTGCCATGTCGTACCCGAAGAAAGGCCGACCCGGCGGTTGGTTCCAACCGCGGCCTAGCGCCACGACGAAGGGCGCCATCGACACGATCGGCCGCCGAGCAGGAATTTATCGAACGCGATGTGCGAGACCCGTTGCATCGCTCGAAACGGCCAGCTAAGGGAGCGGCCCCGGCTTAGCCGGATGAGGGGCGGGGCTGTAGCTCAGATGGGAGAGCGCTGCAATCGCACTGCAGAGGTCAGGGGTTCGATTCCCCTCAGCTCCACCACCCCGACTGCCTGAGAATGGCTTGCCGTTTTAGCGCCGATCAATATTCCGTCTACCGCGTGCGGCTGTGACCGCCCTCTGTCGTCGTTTCCGGGCCTTGCAGAGCTTTTACGCGCAGAGATCACCGATCCACCGGCGCTGTATTGCGGGAATGACGAAACCTTTAGCGAATGACAGAATGGCGATCTGCTTTGGCATCGGTTTCTCATACGATCCGATCGTTTCGGCAGTGCCGCGATGATAGGCGATCATTACCCTACTAAAGTAATGGGATTATAGTCACTCCCTTCCCCACGCTTACAAAGGGCGTTGCAACGGTCGCCCGGACGGCGACGAACAGGGAGATCGGGTTTGACGAAATTCATCGCGCCGCTGGCGGCATTTGCGCTGGTCGGGCTTGGCGGCTGCTCGGGCAGCGAACCGGCGAACACCGCTGACGCAAACACGTCGATCGAAACGAACCTGACGTCGGTCGACGAGCCGTTGGCGAACGACGTCGCGCTCGGCAACGAAACCTCGTTGTCGAACGACGCCACGCTTGCGACCGACCCGACGCTGAACGCTGCCGTCGTCGATCCGACGCTGAACGCGACCGGCAACACCACCGGCCTTTAAGTTTCGCCGCGCTTCGGCGCGGTGTCCGCGACGCTTTGGTAGCTCCCTAAGCGTAACCTCGGCCGGGCGTCGTGATGTCGCCCGGCCCTTTTTGTCCTGAAGCGATCCGCATGTCCCAGCCAGACGACGACCGCCGCCAGATCATCGCTCACGCCACCCGCGCCCTGTCGACCGCGCGCATGGCATGGCGACAGGCGCAGCCGAGCCGACGGCAACCCGCGATCTTTCCGTCGCGGACCACGCTGGGGCGGGCGGTCGAGTTGTTGTCACACGCGCTGTTTCCGGGACGGATCGGTGCGTTTGCCGGCGATGCGGCGGCAGAGGACCGGTTCGTCGCCGAACGGCTGGACGCTGCCTTCACGCTGCTGGACGAAGCGATCCGGGCCGAATTCGCCTATTGGCAGGATGTTTCGGCGATCGATTTCGCGCCCGAGCGGCCAGCGGAGATATTACGGCTGTTCGCCGGCACCTTGTCGCGCGTGCGCGCGCTGATCGACACCGATGTTGCCGCGATCTTTCGGGGCGATCCGGCGGCACGCAGCGTCGACGAGATTTTGATCTGCTATCCGGGTGCCGTCGCGATCCTGCATCACCGGCTGGCGCATGAACTGGACGCGCTCGGCGTGCCGATCGTCGCGCGGATCGTGTCGGAGATCGCCAATGAACGCACCGGCATCGACATTCATCCGGGCGCGACGATCGGACCGGGCTTCTTCATCGATCATGGCACCGGCGTGGTAATCGGCGAGACCGCCGTCATCGGTGCGCGGGTGCGGCTGTACCAGCACGTAACGCTCGGCGCGCGCACGCCGCTCGCCGATGCCGCGCCGGGGCCGCGCGATCGCTTCGCGCGGCATCCGATCGTCGAGGACGATGTGGTGATCTATGCCGGGTCGACGATCCTGGGACGCGTCACGATCGGCGCAGGCGCGGTGATCGGCGGCAATGTGTGGCTGCTGGAG
>DASTEN010000167.1:0-2039 GCA_035709645.1 Sphingomonas sp. | reverse complement strand
GCGATGACCTTCACGCCGCGGGCCCTCTAGAGCGAATTCCGACCGCTCGAGGGTCCAAACCCATAAACGATCGCGCCGCGCGTTCCGTCCGCCGGACGGGCGGCGGGGCTTATTCCAAGGTCAGCGAAAAGGCGGCGGCGCGGTTGGTCGGAGCGACCGGCACCGGGGTCGCCGCGGCGATCGTCACCTTCGGCAGCGCGATCTCTTCGGCAGCGGCCGGCGCGCCATCGGCGTAGATGAAACCGTTGACCGGATAGCTCGACGTGCCGAGCCCGCCGTTGGACGCAAACCACACTTTCACGCGGCTCCAGTCGCCCTTGTCGGACACGTCGACGGCACGAACGTCGGTTTCGACACCGCCGCGACGCGACCAGTTGGCATGGGTCAACAGGACTTCGCGATCGTTCAGCACCTTCGACACCATCGCGACGTGGCCGTAGCGCATACGGCCGGTCGCGGCGAAGGACATGACGGCGCCCTTCTTCGGCGCAGCGCCACGGGCATATTTTCCGGCAGCCTGGTTCCACCACGTCAGCGCGTTGCCGCGGATGTCGATACCCGAGATCATGCGGGCGAACGGCGCACACTGCCAGAACTTGGCTTCGGCCTTGGGAGCCGCGATCGTCAGGGTCATCAGCGCGGCGGCAACCGCGACGAAACGTGCGAACATTGGTTTGAAGACCCCCCGGTCCCGCTAAGAAACTTCGATGACACCGACCTACCGATTGCCGCGGCGCAACCAAGCGTGCGGCGATGAAGTGCCGGACATTCCCGGCGAGTCGAAGGAGGTTCCGAAAGGGGCAACGCTTCGTCGATCAGGGGCAACATTTCGTCGTGGCTAACGATTTTCGTCCGGCCGAGGCGGTGCGTTTGCGACGAACCGATGACGCCCCATCGCACATCATGTTGCGATGCAGCGGCTTTCATGATCGATTGTGAATGTCGGGCGAACGGGTGGTTAAGGGGAGTGTTAACCATCCGGGCGCATCATCCGACGATCGACTCTGGGTGGGGTGGGTAACATGACGGCAAAGATGAAGCCGGCCGAAGGTGCCATGACTTTGGCCGAGATGAAGGAATTCGCAGGATTTTCCGCAAGCACGCAGCGGTACATCCGCCGCGCGCTCGACATCGGGCTGGACCGCGACGACGCGATGGCGCGCTGGTCGCGCGATGTGGTCGAGGCGGCGAGCATCCGCGCCCAGGCGCGTCTCTACGATCGTCTGCCGGACCTGCGCGCGATGATCCCCGACGACAGCGGCCTCGACGCGGTCGAACCGTTCATGTCGCCGCTGGTGACCCTGTCGGCCTTCGACCTGGGTCAGGGGCGGTTGCCGACCTTTTCGGCCTATCGCTTCCTGTACGAACGCCTGCTGGGTGCCGATTGTCGCCCGTGGCTGCCGGCTGCGTTCTGCGCGGCAGCGGCGTTGCCGACACTGCATCCCGACCTGCGTCGGCGCCTTCTGCAGTCGATCAGCGAAGCCGCGGCGACTGCCAGCGGCTGGTCGAACCGCAAGCCGGCGTTCTTCCCCTATTGGGTGGAAAAGGTCGGCGACATGGGCCTGGCGCACTAACCATCAACGGCGTCCGATCGCGCAGGTGATCCGAAGGCCCATCCCGTCGGGCAGCGGGACGGCTTAGCCGCCCCGTCCGACGGCGTGACGGTTCCCGTCTGCCCGCGAGATCGATCCGATGCTTCGCCTACCCTGTCCCGGCGACCTCGGCATGGCCAGCCGCCACCGGCCACCCCGCCCGCCGACGCTCAAGCCGAAACGCCGCCCTTCACCCGACGGTCCTCAGCGCGCCGGTACCAGCGCGGGCTGTGCCGCCGACGCCGGCGTCGCGGGTTCGGTATCCTGGACCTTCGGCCGGCTGCGCATCCGGCGCTCCAGCACCGATGCCTTGTTGTCGGCCGGCACCGCCATGTTCTCATCTTCGGGATATTTCGCCCAATAGGCTGCACCTTGCAGGCCGATATCGGTCACGCGCGCGGCGTTGAGCGGGATCAGCGAGCGGGTGAAGCTGCGCGGCTTCTTCAT
>DASTEN010000166.1:0-2267 GCA_035709645.1 Sphingomonas sp. | reverse complement strand
ATCGGGACAGTCACGGTCACAGACCGGCCGTTCCCCAAGATCTGTACCTGGGCCGTCCCGCTCGCCTGCGCGCCCGCGATCGCCGCGCGGGCCGCGTCGGGGGAGGTGAGGGGGCTGCCGTTCAACTGCTGGATGACGTCGCCCTGCTGGAGGCCCGCCGGCGCGCCGGCGCCGATGCGGTACCCGCCGTCGGTCGGCGTCGCGCCCAGGCGCTGGAGCATGGCCTCCGGCGTCGGGCTGGTCGGTGCAGGCGGCGGGGGGGCGGAGGTGACGGCGTTGACCGCCGGGACGACCGTCGCCGCGCCGGGGGCGGGGGTCGCACCGGGCTTGGCGAAGGGATCGGGGAAGGCCAGGAATTCGCTGCGCCCGCCGTTGTTCAGGATGACGCGGTTGATCTGGATGGCGCTGATCGTCGCACCGCCGACCGCCTCGCCCATCTTGAACGGCTTCATCACTTCGGTGCCCGACTGGATATAGGCGATCGACAGTTCGGCGGGGCGGGCGAAGACGATGCCCTTCAGGGTCAGTTGCAGCGTCGTCGGCGTCGCGCTGTCGGCATCCGCCCCGGCGCGACCGAAGGGGGCGAGCGCGAGTGCGGGGGTCAGGTCGGGAACCGGCGCGACCGTCCGCATCGGTGGTACGGTGATCGCGCCGACATCGGCATGGCCGCCCAGCCGCCACGTCAGGCCCGCCAGCGCGAAGGCGACCGAGACGACGACCGCGCCGGTGAAGACGTTCAGCACGATTCGCTGGCGATAGGGGGTGAGGTCGAACCGGCGGAGGATCATCGCCGCCCCTCTTGGGCCAGCGGCTCGCCCGTGTCGAGAAATCCGTCGAGCGAGGCGGTCGGCGATGTCTGCCCTTCCGCATACACATCGACCCGCACGCGCGCGATCGCGGGGTCGGCGGTGGCGCGTTGCGCGGTGCGGACCAGCCAGTTGGTGTCGAGCATCGTCACGCGTTCGGGCGCGGGGATGCCCGCGTTCAGTTCGGTCAGCCGGTTCTCCGCCACCCACATCGCCGCCGATCGCTGCTCCATCGCGCGGGTCGAATCGATATGCTGTTCGACCGCGCCGACCAGGCCGACGGTCGCGACCGCCAGCACCGCGAGCGCGACCAGCGCCTCGATCAGCGAGAAGCCGTCGGTGTTGCCCCCCCCTGCGCGGATCACGTCGGGCGCGCTCCGGCGCGGGTGACGGTCGAGGTCAGGCCGTCGTAGCGCACCAGCCAGGTCTGGTCGCCGCTGACGAGCGTCGCGGTCAGCGGCTTCGACAACCCATCAATGCCCAGCACCAGCGGCGGCGGCTGGTCGAGCGTCATCGCCACGCCGCCGGGCAGGCTGTGGTAATCGAGCTTCGGCGTGCCCTTGGGGATCACCCCGTCCGATGCGACCTTTGCGAAGCCGTAGCCGCTGTCGTCAACGGTCAGTGCGACCATCCGGTCGCCCAGCATCGCATCGTCGCCCGCCGCCTCCAGCCGCGTCGCGAACCGCCGCGCCTCCGATTCGACTGATGGCGCGCGGGTCGCCGACCCGATCGCCAGCGCGATCCCGCCCGAGGCGATTCCGATGATCGCGAGGACGATCAGCATCTCGACCAGGGTCATGCCTGATTCCTCCCCGAGCTTGCTCGAGGAGGGGCCCTTTCGTATCCAATTTCCGTTCGTGCTGAGCTTGTCGAAGCACCGTTCTTCGAGCCACGAGCGATGTGCCTGCGGAGCGAAGAGCGGCCCTTCGACAAGCTCAGGGCGAACGGATGTTTTGTCCATCACCGACCGGCCACGATATCCGCATCAAGGCCCTCGCCACCCTCGGCGCCGTCCTTGCCCAGGCTCTTCAGCGAAAACCCGCCGGGTGCCGGCGAGACATAGACGTAATCCCGGCCCCAGGCGTCCTTCGGCGGCTGGCCGACATAGCCTTCCGGGTTCCAGTTGCTCGGGATCGGTGCGGTCGTCGGTTTCTCGGCCAGCGCCTTCAACCCTTGCGCAGTCGTCGGATAATCGCCGTTGTCCAGACGATACATCTTCAGCGCTGCGCCGATCGTGCGCATGTCGGTGGTCGTCGTCGTCACGCGCGCCTGGTCGGGCCGGCTGAGGATGCCGGTGCTGACGATCATCCCGGCGATCACCGCGATGATGACCAGCACGACGATCATCTCGACCAGGGTGACCCCTTCGTCGTTCGGCTTGCGGGCGCGGCTCCACGCTGCCACGGTGTCACGAAACTGTCGGAAAAGAGTGCGCATTCGCTCGCCCATGATTATCACGCG
>DASTEN010000165.1:0-2427 GCA_035709645.1 Sphingomonas sp. | reverse complement strand
TCTTCGGTCGCCAGATCGGCGGCATTCCGCTCCAGTCGGGCTTCACCACCGACAGCGAAGTGTTCGGTGAAGTCAACGTGAAGCGCGACGTCGAATTCGGTCCAATCAAGACGATCCTGTTCGGCGGTCGCTATGCCTCGCACCTGAACGGCAACACCAGCTACAGCAATGCCGTCTTCACCAACCAGAACTACACGCTGGCCGATCTCGATTTCTATGTGCAGGACAGCAACCTGTACAATGGCCTCGGCACGTCGGGGAATGGCACGCCCTATGCCACGCTCGACAAGGACGGCATCCTCGCCGCGCTGACCAAGTACGGCAACTTCACCGACGATCGCGGTCTGTCGCGTGGCGATTACTGGCGCGTGCGTGAAAAGATCGCGGCGGGCTATATCCAGGCCAATTTCGAGCTGGGCAAGTTCCGTGGCAACGTCGGCGGTCGTGTCGTCAACACATCGGACGCATCGACCTTCTATGTCCAGAGCAGCAACCAGTTCGCGCTGACCAAGGTCAACAGCGACGAGACGCGCTTCCTCCCCGCCGCCAACGTCATCTTCCAGGCTGGCGAGGACGTGGTGCTGCGCGCCTCCGCGGCGAAGGTGATCGCGCGTCCGCGTTACGGCGACTTGGCCGGTTCGCTGTCGCTCGACGACACCACCCGCTCGGGCAGCGGCGGCAATCCGGACCTGAGGCCCTATGCCGCGACCAACTACGGGCTGTCGGCTGAATGGTATTTCGCACCGGCCAGCTTCCTGGCAGGGGAATTCTTCTATCGCGACATTTCGAACTACGTCGGCAATCAGGTAGAGGACGGGGTGGAGTTCACCAACAGCGTCACCGGCCGGACGCTGACCTATTCGATCTCGCGTCCGATCAACGGCGGCAAGGCATCGGTTACGGGCTTCTCGCTGTCGGGCAACACCAACCTGATCTGGGGCTTCGGTGTGCAGGGCAGCTACACCTTCGCCGATGCGGAAACGCCGTTCGCCAACGGCCTGCCGTTCCTGTCGCGCCACACCTTCACGGTCGTTCCCTATTACGAGAATGGTCCGTTCCAGGCGCGCGTCAGCTACAACCGCCGCTCGAAGTATTTCTATCGCTTCGGTCGTCAGGCGAGCTCGGACTATACCGACAGCTATCGCCAGCTCGATGCACAGATCAGCTATGCCATCAGCGAAGGCATCGGGATCACCGCGGCAGCGTCGAACCTGCTCGACGACACCTCTTACCAGTACATCAGCACGCCGGACGCGCCGACCTCGATCTACAAGAACGGTCGCGTGTTCTCGCTCAGCGCCACCTTCCGCATGTAAGGGGGCCGGCGATACGGGGGGTGCGGCCCGTGCCCCTCGCTTCGTCAGAAGGCCCCGGCTTTGCCGGGGCCTTTTTTCGTTCGGGCCGCTAGAGTTTCGGGCAGGTTCGAATCGGCCTGCCAGCCAAGGGGAGTATCCGCGTGAAGCATCTGATCCGGGCGGCGCTGGCCGCGACCACGGCGACCATCGCGCCGGTCCATGCGCAGAATGCCCCCCTCCTCCCCCTGCCCGCACAGATGACGCCGGCCACCGGCGCGATCACCATCGCGAACGGCGCGGGCATCATCGTGCCCGCCGGCGACACCGGTGCCACGACCGCCGCACGGCTGCTGACCGACCGGGTGAAGGTCGATCGCGGCCTGACGCTTGCCACCGCCGCGCAGGGGCCAATCCGCTTCGTCCGCGACGCTGCCGTTGCCGGCGACGAACCCTATCGCCTGACCGTCACGCCACGCGCGAGCACCATCGCCGCCAGCGGCGACCGGGGCCTGCTCTGGGGCGCGATGACGCTGGCGCAGTTGCTCAGCCCCGACACCCAGTTCGGCCGTCCGGTGCGCGTCGTCGCGACTACGATCGACGACGCCCCGCGCTTCCGCTGGCGCGGGCTGATGGTCGACGTCACCCGTTCGTTCCAGCCGATCGAGACGCTCTACCCGATCGTCGACACCATGGCGGCGCAGAAGCTCAACACGCTGCACATGCACCTGTCGGACGATCAGGGATGGCGCGTCGAGATCAAGCGCTATCCCAAGCTGACCGAGATCGGCGCCTTTCGCGATCCGCCCGTTGCGGGTGGCCAGCCGGGGCCGAAGGTCGGCGGCTTCTACACCCAGGACGAACTGCGCAAGCTGGTCGCCTATGCGGCGGAACGGGGCATCACCATCGTCCCCGAAATCGACATGCCCGGCCATGCCCAGGCAGCGGTCGCGGCATACCCGGAGGAGGTCGGCGTGCTCGGCGACCGGCCGCCGGTCGGCCATGACTGGGGGTCAATCCGTGGCTCTTCTCCCCCTCCCCGCGCAGCATGACCTTCATCAAGAACGTCCTCGACGAACTGCTCGACATCTTCCCCGGCCAGTTCTTCCACGTCGGCGGCGACGAGGCGGTGAAG
>DASTEN010000164.1:0-3090 GCA_035709645.1 Sphingomonas sp. | reverse complement strand
ACGTGCGCGCCGCCCTCGGCCGGCTCGGACCACACCATCGCGATAGGCGCCCCCGGGCCCAACGCGGCCCCGGTGCTATCCCGCTTTCTCGCGCAAAACCATTGGTTCGGGTGGCAACGACCATCGGGATCGGCAATGCCGCCCGGTAAGTCGCCCCCGCGAAACGCGAAAGGGCCCGTCGCGACGGACGGGCCCTTCCTGATGCATGCCGTCGCCCGGCAGCCGGGCAGCGGTGCGACGAGCTGAACCGGTCAAAGATCGTCGTCGGCATCCGGCCCTGTCATCATTTCCTCGGCAACCTTCTCGGTGCGCTGGCGGAGCGCCTTTTCCAGTCGATCCATGAGCTCCGGATTGTCCTTCAGGAACGTCTTGGCGTTCTCGCGGCCCTGGCCGATGCGGATGCTGTCGTAGCTGAACCACGCACCCGCCTTTTCGACGATGCCCGCCTTCACGCCCAGGTCCAGGATCTCGCCGATCTTCGAGATGCCTTCGCCGTACATGATGTCGAATTCGACCTGCTTGAACGGCGGCGCGACCTTGTTCTTCACCACCTTCACCCGGGTGGTGTTGCCGATGATGTCTTCCTTGTCCTTGATCTGCCCGGTGCGACGGATGTCGAGACGGACCGAGGCGTAGAATTTCAGCGCATTGCCGCCCGTCGTCGTCTCCGGATTGCCGTACATCACGCCGATCTTCATGCGCAGTTGGTTGATGAAGATGACCATGCAGCGCGACCGGCTGATCGAACCGGTCAGCTTGCGCAAGGACTGCGACATGAGGCGCGCCTGCAGGCCGACGTGGCTGTCGCCCATTTCCCCTTCGATTTCGGCGCGGGGCACCAGCGCAGCGACCGAATCGACCACCAGCACGTCGATCGCGTTCGATCGCACCAGCGTGTCGGTGATTTCCAGTGCCTGCTCGCCGGTATCGGGCTGCGAGACGATCAGTTCGTCGATGTTGACGCCCAGCTTCTTGGCATAGACCGGGTCGAGTGCGTGTTCGGCGTCGACGAAGGCAGCGGTGCCACCGTTCTTCTGCGCTTCCGCGATGACGTGCAGTGCCAGCGTCGTCTTGCCCGAGGATTCCGGTCCATAGACTTCGATCACGCGACCGCGCGGCAGCCCGCCGACGCCAAGCGCGATGTCGAGGCCGAGCGATCCGGTCGAGATCGCTTCGACCTGCATCGCTTCCTTCTGACCCAGCTTCATCGCCGAGCCCTTGCCGAACGCGCGGTCGATTTGCGCGAGTGCGGCGTCCAGCGCCTTTTGCCGATCCGAATTCGTTGCCATGCCGCTGTCGATGACCTTCAGGTTCGCTGCCATGTGGGAGCTCCGTCGCTAGGGCATCCAATTGCCCGGTTCAACTCGTCCACCGCTATGTACTTCACATGTTCCGCAGGAACAAGTGCGGAACATTGATTTTTCTATGGTCAATTCGGCGGTATCGGTCAGACTGGCGGATCGATCCATCGACGGAGTTGTCGCCCGTGCCACTCGCCGCCGTCCTCGCCCCGCTTCTTCTGCAAGCCGCGCCCGCCACGGCCGACCCCGACACCCGCGCGTGGTGGGCGACGGCCACCGCCTTGTCGAGCGACGCGATGGAGGGGCGCGACGTCGGCAGCGCGGGCCACGAACGCGCCGCCGCGTTGGTCGCGGCACGTCTTGCCAAAGCCGGCGTGCAACCGCGGGGCGATGCCGGTGGCTGGTTGCAATCGGTACCGATGGAGGAGATCGCGATTCCATCGGCCACGATCGCCGTCGGCGAACGGCCCTTGCGCTTCCTCCACGACCTCTACGCCGCGCCCGGCCAGGTTCCGGCCGCGATCGACCATCCGCTCGCTTACCGTGGGTATTGCGCCGCGAACGCGATCGGCGACGTGCGTGGCAGAATCGTGATCTGCCACGGGTCGCGGCGCACCGGGATGCCGTCCCCTGCCGATCGTCTGACGGCATTGCGAAAGGCGGGCGCCGAAGCGGTGATCACGATCGCCGACCCCGGCTTCACGGTCGAGCCGCCCCGCTGGCCCTATGCCTATTCACGCGGGGTGCGGCTTCGCGGCAGCCCGTTTTCACCGGCAACGCTGCCACAGATGACGCTGCGCGCGGGTGCGCTGGCGACACTGCTGGCAGGCAGCGGTCGGGATGCCGCCGCGCTGATCGCCGACGGCAGCGCAGGTCGCCCCCTGCCCGCCTTCGACCTGGCCGCGCGCTTCGTCGCCCGCTTTGCGATGCGCCGGCGAAGTCTGACGGCATCGAACGTGATCGGAATCCTGCCCGGTACCGATCCGGCGATGGTCGATCAGGCGATCGTCCTGACCGCGCATCTCGACGGCTATGGGCGTGGGACGCCGGTCGACGGCGATGGACTGTATAACGGCACCTTGGACGATGCCGCCTATGTCGCGCTGCTGGTACGCCTGGCCGAACGGCGCGCGGGCAAGGGGTTTCGCCGCCCGGTCGTGTTCGCGATCGTCACGGGTGAGGAAAAGGGGCTGTTGGGAACGCGCTGGTTCCTCGATCACCCGACGATCCCGACGGCCCGGATGGCGGCCAACATCAATCTGGACCAGCTGCGGCCGATCTTTCCGCTCAAGCTGCTGACCGTTCACGCGCTCGACGCGACGACGCTTGGCGATGACGCGCGTGCGGTCGCCGAGGCGATGGGCATCGCAGTGCAGGCCGACCCGGAACCCGAACGCAACCTGCTGCGCCGATCGGACCATTGGCCCTTCCTGCAGGCGGGTGTGCCGGCCACCAGCTTCGTCTTCGGCTACCGCCCGGGCACCGCCAGCGAAGCGATCTATCGCCGGTGGTACGTCACGGGCTACCACACGCCGAAGGACGATCCGAAGCAGCCGATAGACTGGCAGGCGGCCAGCGACTTCAACCGCTTCTTCTACGCGCTGGTCGATCGCGTCGCCGATCAGGATGCAGCGCCGGCGTGGAAGGCTGAGGGCCGGGCACGCCTGGGGCTCATCCCCTAGCCGGATCGCCGCGGGTCCAGTCGAGCATGTCGGGTGTCACCCAGCCATAGACGTAGTTCAGATAGTAGATCCCGAACAGCACAGTCGCGACCGCCGTCACCCGCAAT
>DASTEN010000163.1:0-2613 GCA_035709645.1 Sphingomonas sp. | reverse complement strand
CCGCGCGCTGACGGCCTGGGTCCAGCACGGCGACCTGCGCCGCTATCTGTTGGTCGTCGTCGTCGGGATGGGCGCGCTGATGCTGTGGTCGGTGGCTGCCGCCGGCGTGATGCCCCGTCTGCCGGCGCTCGAGCCGATGCGGATCGCCCCGGCGATCGTCGCGCTGGTCGGCCTGGGCGGCGCGATCGCGGCGACGCGCGCAGGATCGTTGCTGGCGGCGATGATCGCGGTCGGGCTGACGGGGTTCGCCATTGCGATAACCTTTCTGATGAACGGCGCCCCCGACCTGGCGCTGACCCAGTTCAGCGTCGAGGCTTTGCTGGTCGTACTGCTTACCGCCCTGCTGGTCGCCGTCCCGCTCGCCACGCCACCGACGCGGACGACCGCCATGCGGCGCACCGATGCGATCGTCGCGGTCACCGTCGGCGCACTGCTGTTCGTCGGCATCGTCGACATGACCGCAGGCGGCGGAGCGTCGGCGGCAAGCGCGTATTTCGCGCGCATGAGCTATGTCGCTGCGTATGGCCAGAATGTCGTCAACGTGATCCTGGTCGATTTCCGCGGCTTCGACACGCTGGGCGAGACGACGGTGATCGCGGTCGCCGCGGTTCTGGCGCGGTCGCTGCTGGCGTCGCGGGGGCCGGCAGCGCCTGTCGCCCGCGCGCGTGACGTGCATTTCTCGTTCGCGGTCGCCGGACGATGGCTCGCCTGGCTGTTGTTCGCCGCATCGCTGGTCATCCTGTGGCGCGGGCACAACCAGCCGGGCGGCGGGTTCGTCGGCGGGCTGGTCGCATCGCTGGCGGTGGCGGTCGTCGCGCTCGCCTACGGCGTCGACCGAGCCGAGCGGGTGCTGCGTGCCGATCCGCTGACGGTGGTGGCGATCGGGCTGGGCCTGGCGCTGGCCAGCGGACTGCCGGCGATGCTCGTCGGGTCACCCTATCTGACCCATCTGTGGTGGGAACCCGGTGGCTGGTTGCCCAAGCTCGGCACGACCATGATCTTCGACCTGGGCGTCTATCTGGTCGTGCTGGGGGCCGTGCTGGCGTTTTTGTTCGGATTGCAGCGGGAGGCGGCGCGATGACCATCCTGTACGCCGCGGTCGGCGCCGGCATCGTCGCGTGTGCGATCTACATGATCCTGTCGCGCAATCTGGTGCGGATGCTGCTGGGCCTGTCGCTGCTGGCGACCGGCGCCAACCTGCTGCTGTTCCTGGCCGGCCATGCGCGCAGCGCGTCGCCGCCGATCATCGCGTCCGGGGCGAAGGTTCTCGGCGATGGACCCGACCCGATGATCCAGGCGCTGATCCTGACCGCGATCGTCATCGGTTTTGCGTTGACCATCATGCTCGCCATCCTGGTCCTGCGGGCGTGGCGGAGCGAAGCGACGATCGATGCCCGCGGCGTGGCCGCCGCCGAAGATCTGGGGCCACCGCGCCCGCGGGATCCGGCCGATGTCTGACGCGCTGCTGCTGGTCCTGCCGGTCCTGCTGCCGTTTGCCGGGGCGACCCTCGCGCTGATCCTGCGCGACCGCCCGGCGCTGGCCACCGCGACCGGGCTGGCGACCGCATTATCGCTCGCGGTCGTCGCCCTCCTCCTGTTCCTTCGCGCGACCGACGGCGGGCCGTTGCCGGCGACCGTCTTCGGCAATTGGCCGCAAGGGTTCGGGATCGGCTTCTCCGCGCCGCTACCCGGTGTCCTGCTGGTGCTGGTGACGGCGCTGGTTACGCTCGCCGCGACGATCTACGCGCTGGGCGACATCGGTCCGCGGCGCCGCCGGGCAGGATATGACGCGCTGATGCTCGCGTTGGTGGGGGCGGTGAACGGCGCGTTCCTGACCGACGATCTGTTCAACCTGTATGTCTGGTTCGAACTGGCCCTGCTGGGCGCGCTGGGACTGCTGACGATCGATCGCCGGGCGGCGCAGATCGACGGCGCGATCCGCTATGCCGCCTTCGCGATGCTGGCGGCGACCTTCATCCTGATCGGCACGGTCATGATCTATGGTATCACCGGCACGCTGGAGGTCCGCAGCGCCGCACGCGTCCTGACCAGTCTTCCGATGGACGCAGCGACCGCCGTCGCCGCTGCGCTGCTGCTCGGTGGCTTCGCGTTGAAATCCGGACTGGTCCCGTTCCATCTCTGGCTGCCTGCGTCCTATCATACCGCCCCGACGACGGTCGCGGCGGTGTTTGCCGGCCTGCTCACCAAGATGGGCGTCTTTGCACTGCTGCTGATCTTCGTCGGCGTCTTCGGCGTCACCGCAGGCGGGGTCGCGCATCTGGTCCCCCTGTTCGCGCTGATCGCCGCGGCGACGATGCTGGTCTGCGTCGCAGGTGCGCTGGCCCAGACCGACATGCGGCGGTTGCTGGCGTATCATGTCGTCGCGCAGGTCGGATACATGATGGCCGGCCTTGCCCTCGCGACCGGGGAGGGGGTGGCGGCGGCGGTATTCTACATGGTGCATTCGATCATCGTGCAGGCGAACCTGTTCCTGGGTGCAGGGCTGATCCGCCGGTCGAGCGGAAGTTGGGACCTGACCCGCACCGGCGGTCTGATGCGTCGCGAACCGCTGTTTGCGCTGCTGTTCGCCGTCCCGGTCCTGTCGCTGTCGGG
>DASTEN010000162.1:0-12510 GCA_035709645.1 Sphingomonas sp. | reverse complement strand
GAAAGCCTGTTCGGCGTGGTCTTCGCCGGCATCGTCGCCGCGACGGGCAGCGACAGCCCGCTGGCGATCGCGAACCTGGGCGAGGGGGTGACGATCCCGCTTGCACTGGCGGCGTTCGCGGGCGGGATAGCGGTGCTGTATCGGCAGACGCTGAAGGCGGCGCGGGGGTAGGGGCTGGTCCCTTCGGCTCTCGACCGTCATCCGCGCGCGCGTAACTTCATCCGCGCACACGCAACCGTCATCCCCACACCCCCAATCGTCATCCCCGCGAAGGCGGGGATAAATAGTCGCCAAACGAAATGAGATTCACGACGGCCAGCCGCAATCTACCCCCGCCTTTGCGGGGGTGACGGTGTGGGGGTTGGCGTAGAACCCCACCGGTGCTTCCCGCGGAGGCGGGAGCCCAGAGTTGCGGAGGACATCGCCCGCCGCCCTGGGCTCCCGCCTACGCGGGAGCACGGCGGGATGTGCGATGAGGGCGCTACCTACGCCACGCCGTCGGACGGGATCGCTACGCGACCCCGCTGCCCGCCGCGGTCAGTTTGCGATTTGCGTGCGCAAATCGCCGGCCGCCCGCTCCTTACATCGCCGCCAGCAGCTTCTCGATCTCGACGAATGCGAAGCCGATCGAGCTGTCCGCGATCCCGTACGGAATGAACAGCTTGTCCCCGTGCCGGATCGCGCCGCAACTGTAGACGACGTTGGGCACATAGCCCTCACGATCCTGGTCCGCGGCGGCCAGGATCGGTTCCTTCGTCCGACCGATCACCTTGGTCGGATCGTTCAGATCGAGCAGCGCCGCGCCGATCGAATATTTGCGCATCGCGCCGACGCCGTGGGTCAGCAGGATCCAGCCGGCCTCCGTCTCGATCGGGGGCCCGCAATTGCCCATCTGGACCAGTTCCCACGGATATTCGGGTTTCAGCAGCAGCTGCCCCTCGTCCCAATGGTCGATGCGGTCGCTGTCGATGATGAACACGTTCTCGCCGTCCTGGCGGCCGATCATCATGTACTTGCCGCCGATCTTGCGCGGGAACAGCGCCATGCCCTTGTTGCGGCTGGCCGATCCCGACATCGGCACCAGATCGAATGCGCGGAAATCCTTGGTCCGCATCATTTCCGACTGGATCGCGGAGCCGTTGTAGGCGGTGTACGTCCCGATCCACTCGTCCTCGCCGTCGTCGTGCGTGAACTTGACCAGGCGCAGGTCCTCCAGCCCCTTCGACTGCTGTTCGGTGATCGGGAAGATGACCGTGCCCGACAGGGTGGAATCGCGGTGGCGATAGACGGTCACCGGGCCGGTCGGCATCTCCAGTTCGTCGCCCACTGCGTCCGCCGCGGTCGCGAACGGCGGCTCGGGCGCCAGTTGCAGTTCGTTGCGATCGGTGACGATACCTTCGCGGAACGCGACCGAACTGATGTGTCCCTCGCCCACCGCGCGCATCGACATCAGGATGCGCTGCGAGCCCGCCGGCATGCCGGTCTGATCGAAATGCGGCACGACGCTGGGGTTCATCAGCGCTGCCGCGGCATAGCTGTATTCGTGGCAGAAATAGGCGCCGATCAGCTGGCGCTTTTCATCGCCGATCTGGCTGCCGTCCAGGTTCAGCAGCTTTTCGATTTCGTCGTAGCGCGTCATGAAGACGCGCCGCGTCTGCCAGTGGCGCGCCTCGAAATCCTTCAGCACCGTTTCCAGCTGGTCGCGCGCTTCGCCCGGGCTCATTTCCAGCACAGCGCGGACCATGCGCTGCGTCCGGCTCTCGGCCCCCGGCGACGCCGTCGCCCAGGCGATGTGGAACGGCCGGACCACCACCCGCGACGGATCGGCATGCAGGCGCATGGGGTGATCGAACAACTCTAGCATTACGTCCCCCCGGGGCGTTATCTCATGACAGCCCGCGGGGCCTGACGTCGATCAGGCCGCCGCGCTGGCCTGCCCTGCCACGGATGCGCCCCGCTTTGAAAGGGCCGAAATGGCACATCCGGCGAGTTGCAGCGCCAGGATCGATTCCGCACCCTGGTTGCGGTTCAATCCGTTGGGCATCAGCCCGTCGAAACAGCCGCCGTCGGCAACGCTGGCGAGCGGCAGGTCCAGGTCGTTGGCGCCCAGATACCAGCCGTAAGCCTTGTTCGCTTCGCGTACCCAGCGCCCGTCGCGGGTGGCGTCGAACGCCGCCGCGCAGGCATCGACGGTTGCCTGCGCTTCCAGCGGCTGCTGGTCGAATGGCAGCGGGTCCGAATATTCCCGACCGAAGCTTTCGGTGCCGACCGCGCGGAAGCGCCCCTCGGGCGATGTCTGACGGCTGACGATCCATTCCAGCGTCTCGATACCGGTCGCGACCAGTTCGGGCTGGTTGAGGGCGATGCCGGCGCGGATCATCGCTTCCGGCAGGCGCGCATTGTCGTACGCCAGGACGATTTCGAACCAGCTCCATTCGGGACGCCGCGCGGTATCGAGCAGGCTCGCGAGTTCGGCCGAGAAGCGCGTCAGGATTTCGCGCGACAGGGCATGGCCCGGATGCGCTTCCAGCATGGCCGCCGCGCCCAGCATCGCAAAGGCGTGCGCGCGCGGCGAACCGAGTTCGAATGCCAGGCTGGCGGTTTCGTCGAACAGGCGCGCGGCCCAGTCGCGGTGCTTCTGCATCCCCGCATCGCGCGCGGTGACGCCCAGCGCCCACAGCGCGCGGCCGTTCGAATCCTCCGATCCATATTCCTCGCACCAGGTGCGGTCGTAGTTCATGAAGTTGCGGAACCGGCGCTTGTCCGGGTTCCAGGCGTATTGGACGAACGCGCCGTAGATGCTCGACCATTTGTCGCGCACGCCGGGCTCCAGGTCGGGCGCCTGCGTCATCAGGATCAGCGCACGGGCGTTGTCGTCGATGCAATAGCCGTGACGGCGGTCCGGTACCGACAGGATCGAGTGCTGGAGCATGCCGGTCGCGTCGCTCATGCGTTCGACCGCTGCGATGTCGATGTCCAGGATGCGCTGCGCATGCCCATGCTGGGTCAGGCGGCGCGGGCGGCTGGCGACGATCCGCTCGATCTGGGCGAGCGCGGCCTCGGCCAGACGCGGCCAGATCATCGACCGTCCGCGGGCGTAGGCGCGCGCCGCCAGACGCTCGCGGTTGCGGCGGTTGCCGAGTAGCGCGTTGATCTCGCGCGCGAAGCCTGCGCTGTCGCCGAAGTCGACCAGCACGCCGTGGCCATCGGCCAGGATCTCGGTCGCGTGGACGTAAGGCGTCGAGACGACCGGCTTGCCGACGCCGACCGCATAGCTGAGCGTGCCGCTCGTGATCTGGAACGGGTTGCTGTACGGCGTGGCGTAGATATCCGCTGCCTGCAGATAGTCGAGCAGTTCGTCATGTTCGACGAACGCGTCGATGAAGCGGATCGCATGGCCGACGCCCAGTTCCTCGGCTTGGCGCTTCAGCCGGTCGCGATACGCCTCGCCCTCGTGCGCGACCAGGTTGGGGTGCGTCGCGCCCAGCACGACGTACAGCGCGGCGGGGTTCTGCTCGACGATCGCGGGCAGCGCGGCGATCATCGTTTCGATGCCCTTGTTCGGCGCCAGCAGGCCGAAGGTCAGCACGACTTCGTGGCCCGCCCAGCCGAACGCCCCCTTCAGGGTGTCGGCATCGACCAGCGGCCGGTCGGGCACGCCGTGCGGGATGGTGACGATCTGGCGTGCGTCGGCACCGTAATGCCGCTCCAGGATCTCGCGGCCGCGTTCGGCCATCACGATGACCTTCGACGCACGGCGCAACAGCGCTTCGAGCACGCGGCGTTCGTCGGCGCTCGGCTTTTCCAGGATGGTGTGCAGCGTGACGATGACCGGCATGGTCACGCGGTCGAGCAGCGCCAGGATATGTTCGCCGGCCGCCCCGCCGTAGATGCCATATTCATGCTGCAGCCACAGCGCCTGCGCGCCCGACGCCTCGATCGCGCGCGCGGTCGCGATGTACGCGCCCAAGTCGTTCTGCGGGATCGCGCCGGTTACGTCGGCGGGATAATCGTACCGGCCGGGATGGTCGTCCATCGCGTACACATCGACCTTCAGGTCGGGAAAGCGCGACCGCATCGCCTGGCACGTGTCGGTGGTGAAGGTGGCGAGCCCGCATTTGCGCGGCAGATAGTTTCCGATCAGGACGATGTGATTGATCGGGGCGGTGGCGGCCTCCTGGATGTCCATGACGGTCCTTCGCATTTGCAGAATTCAAAAAGCCGACCGGCTTTCAACCCGCTATCAACGCTGCGACCGTCTTATGGTTGCCATATTTGTGCAATGCAACAATTACGATACGGATCAACCGCGGCCGCGATAGGGCGCGACGCCCTGATCGGGCAGCCACAGCCCGTCGGGTACCGGTCCGGACTGCCAGAACACGTCGATCGGGATGCCGCCACGCGGATACCAATAGCCGCCGATTCGCAGCCAGATCGGCTGCATTTCGTCGAACAGGCGCTGGCCGATGCCGACCGTGCAATCCTCATGAAAACCGGCGTGGTTGCGGAAGGCGCCGAGGAACAGTTTCAGCGACTTCGATTCGACGATCGTCTCGCCGGGCGCATAGTCGATGACCAGATGCGCGAAATCGGGCTGGCCGGTGACCGGGCACAGCGAGGTAAATTCGGGCACCGCAAACCGCACGAGATACAGCGAACCGGCGCGCGGGTTGGGGACATAGTCGAGAACGGCCTCTTGCGGAGAGGCGGGCAGGCTGCTCGCCTGGCCGAGATGAAGCGGTGTCATGGGTGGGGCATGTAGGGGTTCGCCTTTCTCGCGTCATCCCCGTCTCCCTTCTGTCATCCCCGCGAAGGCGGGGATCGATAGTCGCTGAAGATCGTGAGACTCACATCGGCCAGCCAGAATGTATCCCCGCCTTCGCGGGGATGACGGGAGGGGCGGTAGGCAGGGGTAGGCGGGCGGTAACGACGTGGCGGGAGATTGCACCCGCCGCCATCGCCGCTACGGTGCGCCCCATGCGCTCCATCCTGCTCGCCGCCGCCCTGATCGCCAGCCCCGTGCTCGCGCAGGACGCAGCCCCGCCCAAGCCGGCGGCAAGCAAGGCCGACGATATCCCGCCGCCCAACCGCTCGGTCACCCGGCACACCGGCACCTTCGGCGGGCAGAGCGTCGCCTACACCGCGATCGCGGGCGAGACGTATCTGAAGGCGGACGACGGCACCCCGCGCGCCGCGATCTTTTCGACCAGTTACATCAAGGACGGCAACGACCCGCGCCGCCCCGTCACGTTTCTGTTCAACGGCGGCCCGGGATCGGGATCGGTCTGGCTCCACATGGGCGCGTTCGGGCCGAAGCGGGTGGCGATCCCGTCCGATGCGAAGGACGACGGCGGTCCGCCCTATCCGATTGTGGACAACCCCGACGCGCTGCTCGACGTCACCGACGTGGTCTTCATCGATCCCGTCGGCACCGGTTTCAGCCATGCGCTCGGCAAGACCGATCCGAAGGATTTCTACGGCGTCACCCAGGACGCGCGGTCGATTGCGCAGTTCATCCGGCTGTGGCTGAACGAGCATGGCCGCTGGAACAGCCCGAAATTCCTGGGCGGTGAAAGCTATGGCACCACCCGGTCGGCGGCGGTGCTCAACCAGCTCGAAGGGCAATATAACGACGTTTCGCTGAACGGCGTGATCCTGATCTCGACCGTGCTCGATTTCGCTGCCGGCGCCGACACGCCGGGCAACGAGATGACGTATATCCTCAACCTGCCGTCGATGGCCGCGACCGCGCGCTTCCACGGCAAGGCCGGCGCGGGCACGCAGACCGAGGCGTTCGTCGAGGAGGCGCGCCGCTGGGCGACCGGGTCGTACGCGACGGCGCTGCTGAAGGGCAATGCGTTATCGGTGGAGGAACGCGCCACCGTCCGCCGCGATCTGGCGCGCTATACCGGCCTGTCGGAGGCCTATCTTGAACAGGCCGACCTGCGCGTGACGCCGACGCGCTTCTACAAGGAGTTGCTGCGCGACCGCGGGCTGACCGTGGGGCGCCTCGACAGCCGGTACACAGGTCGCGACTTCGACAACGCCGGGGAAACGCCCGACAACGACCCCAGCTTCTACGGGATCGACGGCGGCTACACCGCGGCGATCAACGCCTATGTCCGCAGCGACCTGAAGTATGCGACCGACCGTAGCTATGTGACGATCGGGCAGGTCGGCCCGTGGGACTGGCGCCTGGGCGGCGGGCGCGACAACGACGTGTACATGAACGTCGCGCCCTACATCGGCAAGGCGCTGCGCGAAAATTCAGGCCTGCGCATCTTCGTCGGTCAGGGCTGGTATGATTTCGCGACGCCCTTCTTCGCCGCCGAATACGCCCTGTCGCGCACCGGATACGACAAGAGCCGCATCCAGTTCGCCTATTACGACGCCGGCCACATGATGTACGTCCGCGACGAGGATCGCAGCAAACTGACCCGCGACATCCGCGCGTTCATCCGCGCCCGATGATCGGCTCGCTCGTCTCCACCGCAGGTCTCGCCGACCTGTCCGGCGTCCGCATCGTCGACGCATCGTGGTTCCTGCCCGAACACGGCCGCGATGCGCGCGCCGAGTATCGCGCCGGCCATATCCCCGGTGCGGCCTTTCTCGACCTGTCGACCGCGAAGCCCGGCGCCGTCGCGATCGACCCGAATGCAGCCTATGTCGTCTATGACGACAGCCCGCTGAAGACCGCCGCGCGCGGCTGGTGGCTGCTGAAATCCTCGGGCGCGAGGTCGGTCGCGATCCTCGACGGCGGCCTTGCCAAGTGGCGCAGCGAGGGACGGGCGCTGGAGGCGGGGGCGGGCATCACGCTCGGCGCCACGACGGTCGCCCGCGTCGTCGATAGCCTGCGCGACAAGGACGATGTCCGCACGACCACCGACCAGATCGTCGATGCGCGCTCCCCCGCACGCTTTGCCGGCGAAGAGCCCGAACCGCGCGCCGGCGTCGTCCCCGGCCATATCCCCGGCGCGCGCAACGTCCATTACGCCACGCTCTACGACGCTGACGGCACGTGGAAACACGGCGACGCGCTTGCCGCCGCGTTCACCGATGCGGGTGTCGATCTCGACTTGCCCGTAACCACCACCTGCGGATCGGGCGTCACCGCCTGCTCGCTGATCTTCGGCCTCCACCTGCTCGGGCGCGACGCTGCGCTCTACGGCGGGTCATGGGCCGATTGGGGCAGCGACCCCATTACGCCCAAGGAAACCGGACGATGAGCGGCGATACCCCGAATGGCAGCGGCGACGGCACGCGGGTCGTCCGCGCCGGGCGGCGGCCCGAATGGACGCAGGGCATCGTCAGCGCCCCCGTCTGGCGCGCGTCGACCATCCTGTACGAATCGGTTGCCCATCTGCGCGCGAGCGCGGCGAAGGATACGCACCATCGCCTGTTCTACGGCCGCCGCGGCACGCCGACGCAGTGGAGCCTGGCCGACGCGCTGACCGAACTCGAACCCGGTGCCGAGGCGACATTCCTCTATCCATCGGGCGTCGCCGCCATCGCCGCCGCGCTGCTCTCCGTGCTGTCACCGGGCGACGAACTGTTGCTGGTCGACAGCACCTACGACCCGACCCGAAACCTGGCGAACGGCCTGCTCAAGCGGATGGGGATCGCCACCCGATTCTACGATCCGATGATCGGTGCCGGCATCGCCGACCTGATCGGGCCGAACACGCGGGCGATCTTCCTCGAAAGCCCCGGCAGCCTGACCTTCGAGGTGCAGGACATTCCCGCCATCGTCGCCGCCGCAAAGGCGCGCGGCATCGTGACCCTGCTCGACAACACTTGGGCGACCCCGCTGCGCCTGCCGGCGATGGTGCTGGGCGTCGATCTCTCGATCCTCGCCTGCACGAAATATGTCACCGGCCATTCCGACACGATGCTCGGGTCGGTCACCTCGACCGCCCAACACTGGCCGCGCTTGCGCGACAGCAGCTTCCAACTCGGCCAGACGGTGTCGCCCGACGACGCCTGGCTCGGCAGCCGGGGCTTGCGCACTATGGCGCTGCGGCTCGATCGCCATGCCGAGAGCGCGCTGGAAATCGCCCGCTGGCTCAAGACCCGCACCGAAGTCGCCGCCGTGCTTCACCCCGCGCTCGCCGACTGTCCGGGCAGCGAATTCTTCCACCGCGACTTCACCGGTGGCGCGGGGCTGTTCGCCTTCGAACTGGTGTCGGGCGGGGAGGCGGAGCGGGCCGCGCTGATCGACACCCTGGAGCTGTTCGGCATCGGTTACAGCTGGGGCGGCTTCGAAAGCCTGGCGATCCCGGTCGATCCCGCACGCTATCGCACTGCGACACGCTGGAGCCGCGGGCCGCTCGTTCGCCTCAACATCGGGCTCGAAGACCCTGCCGACCTGATCGCCGATCTGGAGCGCGGGTTCGCCGCATGGGCCGCCGCCGCGCGGTGACGCAGATCGAATCCTGGCTGGCCGACCTTGGCCTGTTGCGTCCGGGCGGCGACGACCTGACGCAGGCGGCGATCGCGTTCGGCCTCGTCCTGCTGGCGTTGCTTGCCGGCTGGTACGCCGGGCGTCGCATCGGCCCGCCGCTGACCGAAGTCTGGCACGACCGCGTCGGGGACGCCGGGGAATCGGTCGAAACCCGGCTGTGCAGCCTCACCCGCCACGGCACCGCCGCACTGCTGCTGGCCATCGTCGCGCAGGGCTACCCGTGGGCAACCCTCGCCAGCATCGGCATCGGCGTCGCGCTGGGGGCGGCGACCGCGATGCTCGTCCTCACCCTGCTGCGCGCGGTGCGGCTCCCGTCGTGGATGGCGTGGACGGTCGGCGCGCTCGTCTTCGTCGCGATCCTCGGCCGCTCGGTCGGCGGCTACGAACCGATCACCAGCACCCTGGATGCGATCGGCATCGATGTGGGGCGGCGGCGCGTGTCGCTCTGGTCGCTCCTCACATTGCTGCTGACCGTCGTCGTCCTGCTGGCGATCGTCCGGGTCATCAACCGCGCGATCGCCCAGGCTCTGGGACGCAGCAGGACGCTCGACGCCACCCAACGGCTGCTGATCCAGAAGCTCGCCGGCATCGCGCTGCTCGTCACCGCCTTCTTCTTCGGCATCGACGCGCTCGGCATCGACCTCACCACCTTCGCGGTGTTCGGCGGCGCCTTCGGCCTCGCGATCGGCTTCGGCCTGCAGAAGACCGTCGGCAATCTGATCGCCGGCATCATCCTGCTGATGGACCGATCGGTGAAGCCCGGCGACGTCATCGCGGTCGGCGAGTCGTTCGGCTGGGTCAACAAGATCGGCGTCCGCGCGGTCAGCGTCATCACCCGCGAGGGCAAGGAACACCTGATCCCGAACGAGATCCTGATGACGCAGGAGGTGGAGAATTGGTCCTTCTCCGACCGTAACGTGCGCATCGCGATTCCGGTCAAGATCGCCTACGACAGCGACGTCGACCTGGCCGAAAGCCTGATGGCCCGTGCGGCGAAGGAAAGCAGCCGCGTCCTCGACACGCCCGCATCGGCCGTGTGGATGACCGCCTTCGGCGACTATGCGCTGGAATATGAAGTCCGCGTGTGGATCAGCGACCCCGAAGGCGGCGTGGGCAATGTGAAGGCCGACGTGCTGAAGCGCATCTGGGCGCTATTCGGCGAGCATGGGGTGAAGGTGCCGGTTCCCCAGCGCGATGTGCGGATGGTGGTGCCGGGGGAGGGGTGAGCGATGAGCCTGTTTGTTCTATGGGCCGGTGCGGTCTGTTGGACAGTTTGGAAGCGGCTCCCTTGGCTTTGGTCCGTCACCTGCCTTGTTCCGCTCGGTTTCGTGTCGATCAGTTACTATGCTGATATAACCAGGGGCGGCGACGACCTGTTTGGTGTTCGCTCCGCCATGCCATTTCTATTCCTCGGGATGGCGTTGGTCATCGCGAGCAGCGGTATCATGAGCATGATCTTGGTTCATCATCCGACGCGCGAAGTAGAGGCTGGCCGATCGTCAAAAACAGTTTTTCAAAAGCTGTTTTGGGGAGTACCCTCGGATCGTTGATGTCAGGCGTGTGAGATAACGTCGGAAGGTTGATCTGCATTTCTAGTTGCAATGTTGGAATTCATTTGCTGCCTTACGGAAAGGCGCGCATGCGCATGATCTTTGATATCACCGATTTATTCAGCTGACCTCGTTGCTGCCTGTCAAAAGTGACAAAGTTGTCAAAAGTGACAAAGGCTGACGAATTGACCGCGGTATCGCAACTTTTGCGTAGGCCGGCGCGGAAAAGCCGCTCTCGGCGTGAGCTTCGTGACCTTCGCCCCCATTCCCGCGGGCCGATCGGCTTCCTAGATACGCCAGCGTGAGCTCCACTCCTGTCACCGCCCGCATCGCCGACGGCGTTCGCGCCGTTCCTGCCGACCAGTGGGACGCCTGCGCCGGTGCCGGCAACCCGTTCGTCAGCCACGCCTTCCTGTCGATCCTGGAGGAGTCCGGTTCCGCCACCGCGCGCGCCGGGTGGCAGCCGGTGCCGGTCGTCGTCGATGGCGCCGACGGGCAGGTCGCCGGCGTCGCGCCGGCCTATGCCAAGAGCCACAGCCAGGGCGAATATGTCTTCGACCATAGCTGGGCCGACGCGTGGGAGCGGGCCGGGGGGCGCTATTATCCGAAGCTCCAGGTCGCGGTGCCCTTTTCGCCGGTGCCGGGGCCGCGGTTGCTGGTGCGCGATGCCGCCACTGCGCCCGCGCTGATCGCGGCGGTGGAGGCGGTGGTCGACCAGCATCAGCTGTCGTCCGCCCACGCGACCTTCGTGACGCCCGATCAGGTGCCGCTGTTCGAAGCGGCCGGCTGGCTGATCCGTGAAGGCACACAGTTTCACTGGACCAATCGCGGCTATGGTAGCTTCGACGATTTCCTCGCCGACCTCGCCAGCCGCAAGCGCAAGGCAATCCGCAAGGAACGCGCCGGCGCCGTCGAGGGGCTGGCGATCCGCCATCTGACCGGCGCGGAGATTACCGAAGCGCATTGGGACGCCTTCTGGGTGTTCTACCAGGACACCGGCAGCCGCAAATGGGGGACGCCCTATCTGACCCGCGCGTTCTTCTCGCTGCTGGGCGAGCGGATGGCGGACCAGTGCCTGCTGATCCTCGCCGAGCGCGACGGGCGGCCGATCGCCGGCGCGCTCAACCTGATCGGCGCGGACACGCTCTACGGCCGCTATTGGGGTTGCGTGGAGGACGTGCCGTTCCTCCATTTCGAGCTGTGCTATTATCAGGCGGTCGACGCCGCGATCGCCCGCGGCCTCAAGACGGTCGAGGCCGGCGCGCAGGGCGAACATAAGCTGGCGCGCGGTTATACGCCCGTCCCGACCTGGTCGGCGCATTATCTGCCGGATGCGAACTTCCGCCGCGCGGTCGCCGGTTTCCTGGACCGCGAGCGGCGGGCGGTCGAGGACGAACAGGCGTTCCTGGGCGAGATGACGCCGTTCAGGAAGGACGCCTGAGCCGCTCCAGCCGTGCGCGCCGCTTCAGCAACAGCTCGCGGTAGGGACCCCAGTCGTCGATCGACAGCGCGGCAGGCGCGATGCCGTGGTCGATCCGGAACAGCGCACTCGTCCCGCTGCGCCAGACGGGCACCAAGCCCTTTTCCAGCCGCTTGTCATAGTTGGGCGGGCTGATCAGCCAGACATAGTCGAACGCGTCGCGCGGGAAGCGCACTAGGCTGATCGACACCGGGCGCCACCATTCGGTCGGGCACTGCGTGGTCGTGACGATCTGCGACGGGTCGTGGTTGAACGGCCGCCCGGCCTGGTACTTGACCGTCAGCAACTGCGCGCCCGGCATCGACCATTGATCGTTGGTGTAGGCCAGGCGCCGGACCATCGCCATGCCGGGCAGATGCTGCAGCCGGGTCATGGTCCATTGGTTGTAGCAGGTCTCTCCCACGAAGCTGACCAGCCGGGCGCCCTTGGGCAGCTTCTCGAGCGCGGCGAGTTCGTGGTCGTAGCTCTTGTCGTACAGCCAGAAACTGATGGTCGTCGCAGCGGTGCGCGCCAGGAAGAAGGTCAGGCCGAACAGCGCCAGGATGCTGACCCCGCGCGTCGTTTTTACGCCCGGCCGCGGGCGGATGGCGATCAGGCCGATGCCGAACATGAACGGCGCAAGACGCATGTCGGCATAGGCCGATCCGAAGACGATGCGAGGCAGCAGGATGAAGACCGCCAACAGGAACAGCGCCGACAGGCTCAGGTTGCGCGAGTATTGGACGTTCGGGTCACGCAGCGACTTCAGCAGGATGAAGAACAGGATGGTGACCGACGCGATGTCGAACGCCATCCAGCGGTCGCGCAGGACCATCGTGACCCAGTTCACCTTGCCGCGCCAGTTGAACCAGTCGCCGGTCTGGCCCGTCACATGCCCGCCGCTGCGCCACATCAGCATCAGGAAGGCGGGCGGGGCGAGCGGCAGGCAGTGAACGCCCGCCATGAACCACGGCCGCACCCAGCGCGCGACGACGCCGCGCTCGGTCGCCTTGTCATGTTCGCGGATCAGCTCGGCG
>DASTEN010000161.1:0-4008 GCA_035709645.1 Sphingomonas sp. | reverse complement strand
AAGGAGCAATTTACGCGGCCGCTTCGGTTCATGGTTGAACCGATTGCCGTGGCTGAATTCGGGGATGTTGGCGTTCACCAGCCACGCCTGTTCGTCCCGAACCTCGGCATAGGCCTCCGCGATCGATCCCTCACCAAAGCGAAGCGACTTCACCTCGGTACCGGTCAACGCGATGCCGGCTTCGTAGGTCGTCTCGATGAAATACTCGAATCGCGCACGCCGATTTTCGGCCACGATCTTCGTCTTTTCGAACTGTGGGGGTTTTGGTCGCGACATTATGGGCGGGATGTAGGGCCGGCAGGGCGACATGGAAAGCGTTTCGACGCCGGTTCGTCGGCCCAAAAACGCAAACCGCCGACGGTCGCTGACGACCGCCGGCGGCGAAACTTGCGTTGGTCAGCAGTGCTTAGTTGCTGTCCGAGCCCGACGTCGCAATCGCGACAACGCCCACCACACCGGCAACGATCAGCAGGATGAGGCCGGCGCCAATCGCCTTGCTCTTCCCAGCCTTCGCGCTGGCGCGGGCATCGCCCGGAACCGCATTCTTCAGCGACAGCTTGGAGGCCGCGTCCGACGGACGGGCAGCCGAAGCCGCAACCGGCTGAGCAACGACCATGGCTAGCGCCATTGCTGCGATCATCTTCGAGGTACGCATGGTCATTCTCCCTTTGCCGCAATAGACTTGCGACCGTCTTTAAAGTGCCAGAAGCGATCCCCCTTCGCAACTGCAAAAAACTTCCAAACTGAGCCTACGTCGCGCGTTCAGATCAGTTCGGCGTGGCGCAGCGCCGCATCTACGGCTGCTCGGCTGGAGGCGGACGGGGGGGTCATCGGCAAGCGAAGGTCCGTCGTCATGTCCGGCCGGACCTTGTGCAAAGCGTACTTCACCGGACCCGGCGATGCATCGCTGAACAGTGCGGCGTGCAGAGGATAGAGACGATCGTTGATCTCGAGCGCGCCATCATAATCGCCTGAAAGCGTTGCCGCCTGAAACCGCGCACAGAGCCGCGGCGCGACATTAGCCGTGACCGAAATGCACCCGCGGCCGCCCATCGCGTTAAACGCCAGCGCCATGTCGTCGTTGCCGGACAGCTGCACAAAGCCCGTCCCGGCGCCGCCGCGATGCATGGACACCCGCGGCAGGTCGCCGCTGGCGTCCTTGATCGCGACGATCTGGTCGAAAGCGTTGGCCAGCCGCACCACCGTCTCGGGCCCGATGTCCGTTACGGTCCGACCCGGTACATTGTACAGAACGATCGGCAGATCGCACGCCGCCACGATCGCTTCGAAATGGGCGAAGATCCCATCCTGGTTCGGACGATTGTAATAGGGCGGCACCATCAGCGCGGCATCGGCGCCCGCGTCCCTTGCCGCGCGAATGTTCTGGATCGCGACCTGGGTATCGTTCGATCCCGCGCCTGCGATCACCGGTACGCGACCGGCCGTCTGGTCGACGCAGGTCCGCACGACGTGAAAATGCTCCTCGAACGTCAGCGTCGCCGACTCGCCGGTCGTCCCGCAGGGGACGAGCGCGGTCGATCCTTCGGTCAGCTGCCATTCAACGAAAGCGCGGTAGGCCTCTTCATCGAAGCGGCCGTTACGGAATGGCGTGACGAGCGCCGGGATGGAGCCGGAGAACATATTGCGACGAACAGCCTTATCTAAGCGATTTTCGGTGATGGCCGATACGGCCGGAGCCGGTATCATGTCCAGCATGCAGGGTGTGTTGCGTAAGTCGGGGCTGTCGGCCGTTTTGGTGGGTATATCCGGGGTCGCGATGGCGGCCACCATGGGTCAGGCGCATATCGCCTGGGTCGGCACGCAAGTGCAGCAGGCATGGCCACCGCGGCTGCCCAGCACCGCCATCATCCAGCCCCTGCCCGGCCAGCCGCAAATGGTCCAGCCGATCGCGGTCGACCCGTTCAGCTACACGATCGACCAATGGCGCCGCTTGCAGCAATCGGACAACCTGCCGTTTGCGACCTACGCCGATTTCCTTCTCGCGCATCCGGGCTGGCCGGGTGAGACCAGCCGGCGCGCTGCGGCCGAAACGGTTGCCGACGCGTCGGTATCGTCGGCGCAGGCTCTGCGCTTCTTCGATCGCTTCCCCCCCATCACGGCTGCCGGCCGTGTTCGCTATGCCGAGGCGCTGGCGATGAGCGGCCAGCCCGATCGCGCCGCCGAACAGGCCCGCCGTGCCTGGCGGATGGGGGTGCTCCGTCCAACCGACGAAAGTAAGGTGCTCGCGCTGTTTCCCGCAGCGCTCGCGCCGGCCGACCACGACGCGCGGATCGATATGCTGCTGTGGCAAGGCAACACTGCCGCCGCGCAGCGCTGGGTGTCGTTCGCCAGCCCCGACAGACGCGCGATCTTCGACGCGCGCATCGCCTATCGCACGCGCGCGGCCGATGCCGCGATGCGTGGGGCGGCGGTCGAGGTGATCGGCCAAGCCGACGCCGGCTTCCTGGCCGATCGCGCCAACTGGTATCGCGACAGCGGCGCGAGCCCGACCGCCCGTGCGCAGCTCGCCCGGCAACATAGCGTCACGACGCCCCCGGGATCGGCCGAAAAATGGTTCGAAGTGCTGCTGACCAATGCACGCGGCGCGTCGGCGGACGGCCAGCATATGGTCGCCTACGACATCGCACGGCAGGTCGACGACGCGTACCTGCCGGGCACCGACGTCTCGACCCGGCCGCTGGGTGAACGCGACGACTACACCAGCCTAGTCTGGCTGGCCGGCACGACCGCGATGAAGCAGCTCGGCCGGCCGCGAGACGCCGTCGGCATGTTCGACCGCTACTCGCGCGGATCGAAGACGCCGACGACGCAGTCGAAGGGGCTGTATTGGGCCGGGCGCGCGGCGGAGGCGGCAGGCGACCAGGCGTCCGCGCGGTCGTATTTCGCGCGCGCCGCCGGCTTCGGTGACCTGTATTACGGGCAGCTGGCCAGCGAACGGCTGGGCCAGCCGCTGCGCCGTCCCAATCCGGTCAATACCGCGACGATCGATCCCGCCGCTCGCGCCGCCTTCGCAAATCGGGAAATCGTGCGCGCGGCGCGTCTGCTGGGGCAACAGGGCAACGCCCGCGAACAAGGGATGTTCATCCGCCAGATCGCCACCGACGCGACGACCGATATCGACCATGCGCTGGCAACCGATCTGGCTGCGCAGATCAACCGTCCCGACCTGGGCGTGCTGGTCGGCAAGAGCGCGTTGCAGAACGGCCTGAGCGATTTTACCGCTGCCGGCTATCCTCGTGTCAGTGTTCCGGCGGCAGCCAACGACAGCTGGACGATGGTGCACGCCATCGCGCGGCAGGAAAGCCAGTTCGATCGCAATGCCGTCAGCCACGCCGGCGCGCGCGGGTTGATGCAGCTGATGCCGGGGACCGCGCGCGACGTCGCGGGCAAGCTGGGCCTGGGCTACGATGCGTCGCGCCTAAATTCTAACACCGACTACAATATCCAGCTCGGATCGCACTATTTCGAAAAGATGTATGCGATGTATGGCAGTTATCCCCTGGCCGTCGCCGCGTACAATGCCGGTCCTGGAAACGTGAACAAATGGCTGCGCGCGAACGGCGACCCGCGCACGGGCCAAGTCGACGTCATCGACTGGGTCGAGGCGATCCCGTTCTTCGAGACGAAGAATTACGTCCAGCGCGTGCTGGAAAACGCTGTCGTCTACGATCTGATGAACCCGGATCGTGCGCGGTCGCGCGGGCCCAGCAATCTCAGCTGGTATCTCGGCAAGCGCACGCCCGGCTGATAGGGCGGCGGCATGGATCGCCCGAACTACATCACGCCGGCGGGTTACGCCGCGCTCCGCCGGGAATATGAGGCGCTGTTCGCGGTCGAGCGGCCGAAGCTAGTCGACACCATCGCCTGGGCGGCGGGCAACGGCGACCGGTCGGAAAACGGCGACTATATCTACGGCCGCAAGCGGTTGCGCGAGATCGACCGGCGCCTGGGTTTCCTCTCGAAGCGCATGAAGGCCGCCAAGGTGGT
>DASTEN010000160.1:0-2532 GCA_035709645.1 Sphingomonas sp. | reverse complement strand
GAGCTTGTCGGGATCGAGCCAGATCCGCATCGCCTTTTCGGAGGAAAAGAGCTGCGCATTGCCGACACCCGGCACACGCCGGATTTCGTTGACGATCTTGGTCGATGCGAAGTCGCCGAGTTCCAGCGCCGGGGTCTTGCCCGTCTTAGACTGGATCGACAGCACCTCCAGGAAGCCGGCGGAATTGTCGGTGATCTG
Source organism: Sphingomonas sp. (assembly GCA_035709645.1). Classification (GTDB taxonomy): domain Bacteria; phylum Pseudomonadota; class Alphaproteobacteria; order Sphingomonadales; family Sphingomonadaceae; genus Sphingomonas. The sequence continues at coordinate 2,334 of DASTEN010000160.1, read as the reverse complement.
AATGCCCAGTCGTCGCACGTCTTCGGGCAGGCGGGGCTCGGCGCGGTTCAGGCGGTCTTGCACCTGCGTGCGCGCGACATCCAGATTGGTGCCCGAGTTGAACGTGACGACGATCTCGCCGGTACCGTTCGCCCGGCTGGTCGAGGCCATGTACAGGAAATTGTCGACGCCGTTCAGCTCGCGCTCGATGACGGCGGTGACGTTCTTGTCCATCGTGTCGGCATCGGCGCCGTTGTACGTATAGGTCAGCGTCAGCGAGGGCGGGGCGACCGAGGGATATTGCTCGACCGGCAGGTTGAGGAGCGCCATCGTGCCGAACAGCGCGACGAAGGCGGCGATCACCCAGGCGAAGACCGGGCGGTGAACGAAGAAACTGTCCATGGCGCTTACTTCTTTGCCGGCTGCTGAGGCTGGGCGGCTGGTTGGGCGGGGGCGGGGTCACCCTTTACCTGCACGCGTCCCCCCGGCGGCATCATCGCCAGCTTCTGCCAGCCATCGGTGATGACGCGGTCGCCGGCTTTCAGACCCGACTTCACCGACCAGTTGTTGCCGACCTGACCAGCGAGTTGCACCGGGCGCGGCGCGGTCGAACCGTCTGCGTTGACCACCGTGACGCTCGCACCGCGTTCGCCGAACTGGATCGCGCGTGCCGGGATCAGGATCCCGCCCGGCGTCGTGCCGATCGCGATGCGGCCGCGTACGAACTGGCCGGGCACCAGCACCCGTTCGCCGTTCGGGAAGACCGCGCGCAGGATCTGCGTACCCGTCTGGGGATCGACCGAAGGCGCGGCGAAGTCCAGCGTGCCGACCGCGCCATAGTCCTTGCCATTGGCGAGCACGAGGCGGACTTCGACCTGGCGCAGCGGCTTCAGGTCGGTCTGGCCGGCGCGTTCGTTCGCCAACATGTCGAGCAGCGCGGTGTTCGATTCGGTGAAGACGGCGTAGATCGGCGATGGCTGTTCGACCGTCGTCATCAGCGTGCCCGATGCTGCGCTGACAAGCGCGCCTTCGGTCACCTGCGCGCGGCCGACCCGGCCGGAAATCGGCGCGCGGACGGTGGTGTAGTTCAGTTGAAGCTGCGCCCGCGTCAACGCCGCCCGCGCCTGGGCGACGTCGGCCGAGGCGGAGCGAAGCGTTGCCTGAGCCGCGTCATATTCCTGGCCGCTGACCGCGCGTTCGTTGACGAGCGGGGTGTAGCGACGGACGACCGACTGGGCATTGACCTGTGCCGCCTGGGCGCGGGCGAGCGTGGCCTGCGCCTGTGCGACCGCCGCACGCAGGTCGCGCGGGTCGATCGTGAACAGTGCCTGGCCTGCACGCACGTCCGAACCTTCGGTGAACAGGCGCCGTTCGACGATGCCATCGGCGCGAGCGCGAACCTCGGCCATGCGGACGGCTTCGATCCGACCGGGCAGTTCGACGATGTTCGGAACGGTCTGGGTCTTGATCGTGATCGCCTCGACCAGCGTCGGGGGCGGCGCGCCGCCCGGGGCGCCGCCGGCCATGCCACCGGGGGCGTCGTTGCCGCCCCCGCCACAGGCAGTCAGGGCAAGGAAGGCGAGGATCGAGATCGAGCTGTAGAAGCGGTTCGGCACGTGAAGTCTCCGGGGGTGGCAGCCGGGTAGGGATAAGCGGTACGACAATGGTATGACGTCAGGGCGACGCACGGGTCATCGCGATCAGCGCCGCGCGAACATCGGCAGACACGTCGGCAACCCCATCGCGCGACCGCATCGACGACAGCCAGATGCCGTCCGCGGCCAGACGAACGATTGCGCACGCAACCGTGTCATCGGTGGCGGCGTGACGCTTCACCTGGCCCGCGACCCAGGTCGCCCAACGTTCCTGAAGGATGGGGTCCGCAATCATCGACAGGCACAGCGCATGCGACGACACCGAATCGCGAATATAGTGTTTGACGAACACGCCGTTCAGATACGCCCGGGTGAAGCGGCCGTGCGGCTCGGGATCCGCAGCCATTTCGGCGTCTATGGAGGCCTGCGCAAAGGCCGTCATGCTTTCCAGCACGCCGTCGATCAACGCGTCCTTGTTGGGGAAGTGGTGGAACAACCCGCCCTTGGTCACGCCCGCCGCAGTGGCGACGCCGTCGATCGTCAGGCGCGCGATTCCCCGCTCGGCAAGCACGACCATCGCTGCGTCGATGATCGCGGCGCGAACCCCTTCGGGATCCTTTTTTCGTTCGTAGGCGTTTGGGGGGCTCAAGCGTCAGCACCGGTATGAAATGGTTGATACCGACCGTCCGGTATCTTCGGCGAATGCTGCCGTCAAGCGATGTTCGCAAGTGCAGCAAAACGCAGGATTTTGCGGACGCTG
>DASTEN010000159.1:0-3351 GCA_035709645.1 Sphingomonas sp. | reverse complement strand
AAGGCGCGAAGAGAAGTGGGGTCGCGCAGAGGCGCACAGGACGCAGAGAGGACCTCCTGCCGCGACAATGGTACTCCATCGTCAAGTGTCGCAAGCAAACGGTTTCGCTCCCGCGAAACGCTTCAGCTGGCGAGGCACCTCCGCGCCCTCTGCGCCTCTGCGCGGATAAACCCTTTTTCTTCTCTTCGTGCCTCGGCGCCCTCTCTGGATCAATCTTCCTTCTTCAGAACCTCAGTGTCCCGCCTGCGGCCCCCGCTCCAGCCCGCTGGCAGCCAGCTGCGCGTCGATCATCGCCATCAGCCGGTCGAGCCCGGCCTGGTCCTTTGCCTCGGCGCGCGCGACCAGGACGTCCTGGGTGTTCGACGCACGCAGCAGCCACCAGCCGTCCGCCGTGTTGACGCGGGCGCCGTCGGTGCGGTTGACGTCGGCACCTTCGGCTTCCAGCCGGTCGAGCACTTCGTCGACAACCGCGAACTTGCGCGATTCATCGACCTGGAACCGCATTTCAGGCGTGTTGACCAGCGCCGGCATCTCGCTGCGCAGTTCGGTCAGCGACTTGCCCGTCACATTGACCGCATTGATCAGCTGGACCGCGGCGTACTGCGCGTCGTCGAAGCCGTAATAGTCCTGCGCGAAGAAGATGTGGCCCGACATCTCGCCGGCCAGCGGCGCGTGGGTTTCCTTCATCTTGGTCTTGATCAAGCTGTGGCCGGTCTTCCACATCAGCGGCGTGCCGCCCAGTTCGGCGATGCGGTCGTACAGCATCTGCGACGCCTTCACATCGGCGATGATCGTGGCGCCCGGTTCCTTGCGCAGCACCGGCACCGCGAGGATCGACAGCAGCTGGTCGCCCCAGACGACCCGGCCCTGACCGTCGATCGCGCCCACCCGGTCGCCGTCGCCGTCGAAAGCCAGTCCGAAATCGAGGCTCTTTTCCGCGACAAGGCGTTTCAGATCTTCGAGGTTCTTTTCCTCGGTGGGATCGGGATGATGATTCGGGAAATTACCGTCTATATCGGTGAAGATCGTGTGGTGCTCACCCGGCAGCTGCTGGACGAGCTTCTCGATGACGCGGCCGGCGGCGCCATTGCCCGCGTCCCAACCGATGCGGAATGTGCCGCCCGCATAGCCCGCCAGAAGGCGGCCGACATAGGCGTCCTCGATATCGGCGTCTGAGACGGTGCCTTCGCCCTCGTCCCAGTCCCCCTCAGCCGCCATCGTGCCGAGCTGCTGGATCTGGTCGCCGAAGAACGGCTTGTGCTGCAGCACCATCTTGAAGCCGTTGTAATCGGCCGGGTTGTGGCTGCCGGTGATCTGGATGCCGCCGTCCACTTCCAGCGTCGCTTCGGCATAATACAGCATCGGCGTGGGGCCCAGGCCGATGCGGACGACATCGACACCGCTGGCGGTCAGGCCGTCGACCAGCGCGGCCTCCAGCATTTCGGACGACACGCGGCCATCGCGACCGACCGCGACACGGGTGCCGCCGGCGCGGCGGACGAGCGTCGCAAAGCCGCGGCCGATGGCGCGGGCGTCGTCGGCGCCCCGCGTCTTCCCGACGATGCCGCGGATGTCATATTCGCGTAGGGACGTGGGGTCGAAACGATGGGTCAAATCGGGTCTCCGGAAATGCGCTTCGCCTTACCCGTTCGTGCCGACCTTGTCGAAGCACCGTTCTTCGTGCCGCGGGCGATGCACGGGTGTATCGGAGAACGGTGCTTCGACAGGCTCAGCACGAACGGGATGAGGTTGAGTCGCTATGCAAAGCATGAGTGACAATTTGGTTGCACCCGCGAAATGTTCATGCGCCCAATCGCCGCAGCAGCACGTCGCGCGCGTCGTTGATCTGGCGGGTCAGTTCGGCCGATCCGCCGCGGTCGGGATGAACGCCCGCCAGCAGCCGGCGGTGGGCGGCGCGTACGTCGTCGGCACTGGCATCGGCGCGAAGTCCCAAAATGTCCCGCGCGCGATCGACCTCGGGCAGACGCGCCTTCGCCTTGGGTTTCAGCACCCACCACACCGCCGCCATCAGCGCCAGCGCCAGAAGGATCTTGGCCATCAGGCCGCCGCCCCCTGGAGCAGAGGCGCCCCGGTATCGGGCAGCGCCAGCCCCGACATCATCTCGCGCAGTTCCTGCCGCGCGGCGACGTGGCTGAGGCCCATGCTGCCGAATTCCTTCGAATCGAGCATCGTCAGCCCCGAGGGAAACAGTTCGCGGTAGATCACACGTTCGGACAGGCCCGGAATGACGCGAAAGCCGACCCGCTTCGACAGTTGGTCGATCGCCTCCGACACGCGGCGCATGTTGCGCGCCTCGATATGCTGCAGACGGTTGCGCAGCACCACCCAGTCGATCGTCGCGCCGTCGGCGCGGGCGCGGGTCTTGCGCGCTTCCCAGATCAGTTCGGAATAGAAGCTGGGGCGCGTCACCTTGAACGTGTCGGGATCGACATGGCCGATCAGGTCGAAATCGACGAAGCTGTCGTTCATCGGCGTGACCAAAGTGTCGGCGTTGGTCGCCGCGATCCGCGCGAACTTGTCGTCGCGCCCGGGCGTGTCGATCACCAGGAAATCGGCGTCCGCGCTCAGCCGGTCGAGCGTTTCGGCGAAGAAATCGTCGCTGGTCCCGTCGTGCGTCGCGTGGATCGGCGTGATCAGGTCGCGGCCGGTGCGTTTCTGCGTCGCAGCGCGGTTGTCCAGATAGCGTCCCATCGTGCGCTGACGATGATCCAGGTCGAACGCGGCCACCCGCGCACCCCGCGCGGCAAGCGCGATGGCGACGTGGACGGCGGTCGTCGACTTGCCCGTCCCGCCCTTTTCGTTGGCGAAGACGATGACGTGCAGGTTGTTTGCGTCGGCCAAGGTGGCGACAATCCCCATGTTGATCGGTCGCGATGCGATCCGTAAGAGCCCGGGCTCGCTTTACCGAAGGGCCTGTCTGCGTGCAAACCATCCGTCGCCTCGCCGAGCTTCGCCCGGCCCTTTCCGCGTTCCGCGACGCGGGCGAGGATATCGCGCTGGTCCCGACCATGGGCGCCTTGCATGCCGGGCACATGGCGCTGGTGGCCGAGGCGAAGCTGGCGGCACGCCGCGTGGTCGTCTCGATCTTCGTGAATCCCAGGCAGTTCGGCGCGAACGAGGATCTGTCGCGCTATCCGCGCAAGGACCTGGCCGACGCGCGCATGCTGAGCGAAGCGGGCGTCGACGTGCTGTGGATGCCGGGCGTCGACGAAGTCTATCCGGCGGGCTTTGCGACCAACGTGTCGGTGGGCGGCGTCAGCGAAGGGCTCGACGGCGCCGCGCGGCCCGGCCATTTCGACGGCGTCGCGACCGTCGTCGCCAAGCTGTTCA
>DASTEN010000158.1:0-2976 GCA_035709645.1 Sphingomonas sp. | reverse complement strand
CCGGCATCGACGATCGGATAGCCGGTCATTCCCTGCTGCCATGCCTTGAGATCCTTGGGCGATCGACGCCATTTCAGCTTGTCGAACTTCGCACGACCGTTGGCATCGCCGTAATCGGGCCGGTCCAGGATGACGCCGCTGGTGAAATCGCGCCAGGCCAGTTCCTTGTGGAACGTCAACGCCGCCTTACCGCCGCCGACGATCGCCCAGGCATCGCGGGGTGAGATTTCCCCCATGTGCAGGTGCGGCGACAGGCGCGAACTGCCGTCGATCGAGGGCATGTTGCGGTCGACGTCATAGTCCGCGACCCGATCGGCGAACGCCTTTGCCGCCTTGCGCGCCGCGTCCTCGCCCGGCGTCCAAACGTCGAACCCGCCCGACCAATCGGGCTTCGTCGGCAGCAGATCCCAGTCGGCCAGCCTGTCGGATTTCGGCCATTTGGCCGGTGCCGGGATCGACCGCGGCATCGGCAGCGGCTCGTCGGGCGGCATCCGCGTCGCCAGCGCCTTCCAGAACGACGAATAGACCTTGAACAGCCCCCCCGAGCCGGTCGTGACGTCCTCGATCGGAGCCAGGTGATTGCCGTCGTGCAGGCACAGTCGATCGCCCAGCGCCTCCTCCGCCTTGCGCCACCATGGCTCGTAATGCCTAATGGCGTGAATGGCGGTTGCGCCGGTTTCCTCACACAGCGTGCGAAGTTCGCGCACCGCATCGCCCCTCCGCAGGATCAGGCGTGACCCCTTGTCTTCCAGCGCGTCTCCAAAGGCTTTCAGCGCATGATGCAGCCACCAGCGTTGCGCGCCCCCGATCGCCCATGCACCCGGCGCATCGTCGTCGAGGATATAGACCGGGATCACCGATCCGGCGTGCGCGGCAGCCATCAGTGCGGGCTGATCGTGAAGGCGAAGGTCCTGGCGCAGCCAGAGAATTACGGGGTCGGACATCGGCGAGGACTACGCGCAGTCGTTCGCTATCGTTCCGCCTGCGCATCGCGACGCGCCATGACGGCACCGCAGCGTATCGAGAAGTCCGCTCGAGCCAAAGCGTCGCAAAACCGGACGGTGCAGGAAGGACTTGGTCGCAGGAGCCCGCGCCGCTAGGCGCACGTGATGCGGGCCCTGACCAATTCACAGCTGCGACTGGCCGTTCTGGTGCTGGTCGCCATCGCGGCGCGGGCGATCGCGTTCGGAAATCCGGTGGTTCACGTCGACGAGGATTTCTACTTCGTCGCCGCCGGCAAGATGCTGGACGGCGCCCTTCCGTTCGTCGACCTTTGGGATCGCAAGCCGATCGGCCTGTTCCTGGTCTATGCGCCGGCTGCGGCGCTGCCCTATCCGTTCGGCATCTGGGCCTATCAGGCGATGGCGCTGTTCAGCGTCGTCGCGACCGCGATGATCGTCGCGCGGTTCGCGATGCGCGCGGGGTGGTCGGCCGGTGCGACCTATGCCGGGGTGGCCTATATCCTGTGGCTGAACATGATGGGCGGCGTCGGCGGGCAATCGCCGGTGTTCTACAACCTGCCGATGGCCGCGGCCGCGTGGCTGACGGCGACCGCGGACGGCGCGACGCGGCGCCGCAGCGGGCTCTGGGCGATGGCGCTGGTCGGTCTGGCGATGCAGATCAAGTACAGCGCGCTGTTCGAAGGGATGATGTTCGGCCTGTGGCTGCTGTGGCGCGAATGGAGCGCACAGCGATCGGTCGGATCGGTGATCGCACACGGCACGGCGCTGGTCGCAGTCGCCCTGCTGCCGACCGCGCTGGTCTTCGCAGGCTATGCCGCGGCAGGCCATGCCGAGGCGTTCCTGTTCGCCAACTTCACCTCCATCACGCTGCGCAATCCGGACCCCTGGCCTTATCCCCTGACTGCGGCGTTGGAATTGCTGCTGATCCTGTCGCCGCTGATCGCGATGACCGGCGGGTCCAGCCGACAGGTCGCCGTCGGGGGCGATGCGCGCGTCCGGCGGTTCGTCTATCTCTGGCTGACGACGGCGATCGCCGCAATCGCGGTGTTCGGCGGCTTCTACGAACATTACGGCCTGCCAGCAGCACTGCCCGGCGCGATCGGCGCGGCGGGGTTCCTGGGCGCGGGCCATTGGCGCGGACGCGCAACGCCGGTCGTGCTGGGGGTCGCAGCACTGCTCGCGCTGGGTACGCCCGCGGTCAATCGCTATCGCCGCGGCGATGCCGATCAGATCGCCCGGCTGACCGCCGCGATCGGTCGCGGGCCCGGCTGCCTGTACATCTATTCCGGGCCGGCCATGCCGTATCGCAGTACCGGGCGCTGCACGGTCACGCCCTATCTGTTCCCGAGCCATATGCAGCACGGGCGCGAGGCGGGCGCGATCGGCGTCGGTCAGGCGACCGAGTTGCGTCGCATCTTCGCGACACGGCCGGCAGTCGTCGTCGATCAGCCACCATATCATGACGAACGTGCCGACATCCGTCGTCTCTACGAGCATCTGGTCATGCGCGATTATCGGCTGAAGGCGGTGACGCAGGTCGGCGACAATGCGATCCGGGTCTGGGTCCGGCGGTGATGCGGCCGGCGAATGCGCCGGTTCGATGTCACACGACCGTAACAGGATTTGCGCGAATCCGGCCGTTCGGGCATTAGGCGCCATGGCAAGCCTTCCGTCCGACAGCCCGAAACTGACCCGTATTCAGGAAAACTGGCTGGCCGTGCGCGAACGGCGCATCCTGAACTGGCTGTGCGCGCGAATGCCGGCATCGGTGACGCCCGACCGCCTGACTGCGATCGGCATGGTCGGCGCAGCGATGGTCTTTGCCGGCTATGTCGCGAGCAACCTGGGCCCCGCCTGGCTGCTGCTGTCGCTGGTCGGTTATGCGATCCAGTGGTTCGGCGATTCGATGGACGGCAGCCTGGCGCGGTTCCGCCGGATCGAGCGGCCGTCCTACGGCTATTTCATCGATCACAGCTGCGACGGCCTGGCCAATCTGCTGATCGTCGGCGGCATC
>DASTEN010000157.1:0-2504 GCA_035709645.1 Sphingomonas sp. | reverse complement strand
CGGCAAGCTGCGCGCGCCGGTGCCGGTCGATCTGACCGCACAGGCGGCGGCGCTGGTGGCTGGAAGCGAGCGGCCGCCCGAACCGGCCGGATCGCTGATCGAACGCTTCACCGCGCGGCTGGCGGGGCCGAGCGTTTCGGCAACGTTCGACCGGATCGATGATGCCACGGCGCTGCCCGATGCGGTGCGTCGTTATCTGGCGGGGCATGCCCTAACCGCCGCACTCTACCTGCCGCCCGATGCGCGCGTCGCGGCACTCGACTGGTCCGGGTTCCGGGTCGACGCGGCCGTTGTCCCCGATCAGGTCGCCGCATTGGCGGTCGCGAAGGCAGGAGTGGCCGAAAGCGGGTCGCTGGTGTTCGAGACCGGGCCGGCCGCGCCGATGCTCCCCAACTTCCTGACGCTGCATCATATCGTGGTGCTGGCGGCAGATGATCTGATCGCGACGCTGGAGGATATTCCCGCCGATCTTGCCGGGCATCGCGCGCATTACTGGGTAACCGGGGTGTCGGGAACGACCGATATCGAGGGGCAGTATGTGCGCGGGGCGCATGGGCCGAGGTTCCTGCATGTGGTCGTGATCGGCTGAAGGGGGACGCCCCTTCCCCCTTTGCCGTTTGCTTCGAGCGCAGGTTCGAGCCTGTCGAGAACCGCAGTCGAGAAGGCAGCGCCTCAAACGATCCGTTCTCGACGGACGCTTCTCGACTTCGCTCGAAGCTGCTCGAACCGAACGGGAGGCGAGGACCGTCCTCAAACAAAGTCGTGCGACATTAAAGACCTGCTAACCCGATGGTAACGGGAACGACGCATCGCACGCATACGTATTGCGCGTGACAAGCGTTCGACAATCGATACTGTCGTTCCGACCCTGTTCAGAGGAACCTGCGTGACCCAGCCTGCCCTCACTGCCGTTTCCCCTACGTCCCCGCCGCTCGCCGAAGCGATTCTCGACACCCTGATCCACCGGATCGGCAAGGATGCGCAGGCTGCGTTGCCGCATGACTGGCTGGCGGCGACGATCCTGACGGTGCGCAACGACATCATCGAACGCTGGATGGCGTCGAGCAAGGAAGCACACGCCGCAGGCGCCAAGCGGGTCTATTATCTCAGCCTCGAATTCCTGATCGGGCGGCTGCTGCGCGATGCGATCGCCAATTTGTCGCGCACCGACGAGGTACGGGAAGCGCTGGCCTCGCTGGGCGTCAATCTGGCCGATCTAGAGGGCGAGGAACCCGATGCCGCGCTCGGCAATGGTGGTCTTGGCCGGCTTGCGGCGTGCTTCATGGAAAGCCTCGCCAGCCTCGATCTGCCGGCTTACGGCTATGGCATCCGTTATGTGAATGGCATGTTCCGGCAGCGGATCGACAATGGCTGGCAGGTCGAATTGCCCGAAACATGGCTGCGGCACGGCAATCCGTGGGAGTTCGAACGCCGCGAGACCAATTATCGCATCGGGTTCGGCGGCGAGGTGATCGGCGACGAGAATGGCGATTGCCACTGGATGCCGGGCGAAAGCGTCGAGGCGGTGGCCGTCGATACGCCGGTGATCGGCTGGCGCGGGGCGCGGGTCAACACGCTGCGACTATGGACGGCACGGGCGCGCGATCCGATCCGGCTCGACCGGTTCAATGCCGGCGACCATGAGGGCGCACTGGCCGCATCGGTCCGCGCCGACACGCTGGTCCGCGTGCTCTATCCGGCCGATTCGACGCCGGCCGGACAGGAATTGCGGCTGCGGCAGGAATATTTCTTCTCCTCGGCATCGATCCAGGACATCGTTCGTCGCCACGTTCAATATTTCGGCGATATCCGCACCCTGCCCGACAAGGCGGCGATCCAGCTGAACGACACGCATCCGGCGGTGTCGGTCGCCGAACTGATGCGCATCCTGATCGACGACCATTCGCTCGATTTCGAAGGCGCTTGGGAAATCACCAAGGCGACGTTCGGCTATACCAACCACACGCTGCTGCCCGAGGCGCTGGAGAGCTGGCCGCTGCCGCTGTTCGAACGGCTGCTGCCGCGCCACATGCAGCTGGTCTATGCGATCAATGCGAAGGTGCTGCGCGAGGCACGGGCACAGGGACAGGACGATGGCGCCATCGCCGCGATCAGCCTGATCGACGAAGGCGGTGAGCGGCGCGTCCGCATGGCCAACCTCGCCTTTACCGGCAGCCACAGCGTCAACGGCGTCGCCGCGCTCCACACCGAACTGATGAAACAGACGGTGTTCGCCGACCTGCACCACCTGTTCCCGGACCGGATCAACAACAAGACCAACGGCATCACCCCGCGCCGCTGGCTCCAGCAATGCAACCCCGGCCTGACCGCCCTGATCCGCGAGGCGATCGGCCCCAAATTCCTCGACGACGCCGAGGCTTTGATCGATCTGGAAAAATTTGGGCAAGACGCTTCGTTTCGGGAGCGTTTCGCCAAGGTGAAGCGTTTGAATAAGGTGGCACTGTCTCAACACCTCAAGACCGACATGGGCCTCGCGATCGATC
>DASTEN010000156.1:0-2177 GCA_035709645.1 Sphingomonas sp. | reverse complement strand
GAAGCTGCCGAGCGCCGCGACGCGGGGCAGGGCGATACCCGCCTGTTCCAGAGCGCGCACAGCTTCCCCGTCGCCTGCGCCATCGCCATCGCCATGTTCAACCAGCTGTCGGGCATCAACGCGCTGCTCTATTATGCGCCGCGCATATTCGAACTGGCCGGTGCCGGCGCGGATAGCGCGCTGCTCCAGTCGATCGCGGTCGGCGGTACGAACCTGCTGTTCACCGTCGCGGCGCTGTTCTTCATCGACCGGTTCGGCCGTCGCCCGCTGCTGTTCGTCGGGTCGATCGTCTGCGCCGCCGCGCTGTTGCTGGTCGGCTGGCAACTCGAACGCGCAGTGCCCGACGGCACGCTGATCCTCGGCGGCTTGCTCGCCTTCATCGCCGCCTTCGCGATCAGCCAGGGCGCGGTGATCTGGGTCTTCATCTCCGAAGTCTTCCCGAGCGCGGTGCGCGGCAAGGGGCAGGCGCTGGGTTCGACGACCCACTGGGTCGCGGCGGCGGCGATCACCTGGCTGTTCCCGATCGTGGCGAGCGCGGTCGGTGGCTGGGTCTTCGCTTTTTTCGGCGCGATGATGCTGCTGCAACTGCTGTGGACGGTGCGGGTGATGCCGGAGACCAATGGCGTCGCGCTGGAAGACATGAACCTGCGGGGACAGGCGGCATGAAGGCCCTTGCGATCCTTGCGACGGCCGGCCTTGCGCTGACCACCGCCGCCTCGGCACAGCGGCCCGATCCGCGCCCGACCTATCACTTCGCCCCTGCCGCCAACTGGATGAACGATCCTAATGGCCTCGTCTATTATGACGGCGAGTATCATCTGTTCTTCCAGTACAACCCGCATGGCGACCGCTGGGGCCATATGAACTGGGGCCATGCGGTCAGCCGCGATCTGGTCCATTGGCAGGAACTGCCGATCGCGATCCCCGAGACCGCCGACGTTATGGCGTTTTCGGGCAGCGCGGTGGTCGACTGGAACAACACCACCGGCTTTGGCAAGGGCGGCAAGCCGCCGCTGGTCGCGATCTATACCGGCCATAATCCCAAGGCGAAGCTGCAGTCGCAATATGTCGCCTACAGCAACGATCGCGGCCGGACCTGGACCGTGCATGGCGAGGTGCTGAGCGTCGGATCGCCCGAGTTCCGCGATCCCAAGGTGTTCTGGCACGCGCCGACGAAACGCTGGGTGATGGTGGCGGTGATGGCGCTGGAGAACCGCGCGGTCCTGTTCACCTCCCCCGACCTGAAGCAATGGACCTTCGCCAGCAGCTTCGGACCGGCGGGCGGGCGTGGCAAGAACTGGGAATGTCCCGACCTGTTCGAATTGCCGGTCGAAGGCGGCGCACCGGGCGAAAAGCGCTGGGTGCTGGGCATCAACCTCGGCGACAATGCGGTCGGCGGCGGTTCGGGCGGCCAATATTTCGTCGGCGATTTCGACGGGAAGCGTTTCACCACCGTGCCGGGCTGGCCGGGCGATGCGCAGTGGATGGATTACGGCGCGGACTTCTATGCCGCCGTGTCGTGGAACGACCTGCCCAAGACCGACCCGCGCCGGATCTGGATCGCATGGGCGAACGACTGGCGTTATGCCGAGGCGATTCCGACCTGGCCGGCACGCGGGCTGATGACCGTCCCGCGCGAAGTGACGCTGAAGAAGACGCCCGCCGGCTATCGTATCGCGCAGGCGCCGGTGCGCGAAGTCGCGACCCTGCGCGGCGCGCGACAGGATTTTGCGACGGGCTTGAGCGAAACGCCGACCGACCTGCCGGTCGCGGGCGGTTCGGCCGATGTGACCTTCGACCTCGACACCGGCACGGCGGACCAGGTGACGATCGCGCTGACCGACGAACAGGGGTATCAGACGCTGATCGGCGTCAATCCTGATGTCGACGAGGTGTTCATCGATCGCACCCGGTCGGGGCCGCATTTCCATGACGGGTTCGCGAACCGCCATATCGCGCCGGTCGACCTGAAAGGGAAACGCGTGCGGTTGCGGCTGCTGGCCGACCAGTCGATCCTCGAACTGTTCATCGGCGACGGTACGCGCACCATCACCGACCGCTTCTTTCGCGGCGGCGGGCAACTGAAATGGAGTGCCACCGCCCGTGGCGGCAATGCGACGCTGACGATGCAGGCATGGCCGATGACCGGGGGACCGCGATCATGATCTGGACGACCG
>DASTEN010000155.1:0-3936 GCA_035709645.1 Sphingomonas sp. | reverse complement strand
TCCGCGGTGAACGCCAGGATGGGCGCCGCATAGCGGACCAGCGCATGGAACAGCACGTCCAAGACCGTCCGGCACGCCCGACGCCGCACGCTGTCGGCAGCATCGCAGTACAGCGAATCCTTGCGGATATCGAAGTAGAAGGCGCTCAGGTCGTCCTGCGCGAATTCGGTCAGCGCACGGCTGTAGCGGTTGAATTCGAAGCCTTCCGCCGCCGCCCGCAATTCGGCATCGAGCTGCCCCAGGCGGTGGAGGACATAGCGCTCCAGCTCCGGCATCTCGGCGACGTCCAGCCGCTCACCCTCATCGAAGCCGTCCAACGCGCCGAGAAGATAGCGGAACGTGTTGCGCAGCTTGCGATAGGTGTCGCCGGTGCCGGCGAGCACTTCTTTGCCGATCCGGACGTCTTCGAAATAGTCGGTCTGTGCGACCCACAGCCGCAGAATGTCCGCGCCCGATTCGCCGATGACCTTCAGCGGGTCGACGACGTTGCCCAGCGACTTCGACATCTTGCGACCGTTGCCATCGAGCGCGAAGCCATGGGTCAGCACCGCGTCATACGGCGCGCGCCCGCGCGTCCCGCAGCTTTCCAGCAACGACGATTGGAACCAGCCGCGATGCTGGTCCGACCCTTCGAGGTACAGGTTCGCCCGCGTGCCTTCGCCATAGCGCGCCTCGACGGTGAACACATGCGTGCTGCCCGAATCGAACCAGACATCCAGGATGTCGTTCTGCGGCTCGTAATCGGACAGGGAATAGTCCGGCCCCAGCAACGCCTGATGGTCGGCGCCGAACCACGCGTCGGCACCACCGGCCCTGAACGCCTCGACGATGCGCGCGTTGACGCCCGCGTCGTTCAGATATTCGCCAGTCTGGCGATGGACGTACAGCGCGATCGGCACGCCCCAGGCGCGCTGGCGGCTGATGACCCAGTCCGGGCGCCCTTCCACCATCGACCGGATGCGGTTCTGGCTCCGTCCGGGTACCCAGCGGGTCCGCTCGATCGCGTCGAGCGCGAGTTCGCGTAAGCTCGGGCCGTTGCCCAGCGCCATGCCGAGCGACGCCCCACCGATGCCGCCGATCTCGACCGGCTGGGCCATCGCCGCCATCGCGATCTGTTCCGGGGTCGGTTCGCGCACCCGGTCCATCGGGATGAACCACTGCGGCGTGCAGCGGAAGATGATCTTGGCCTTCGAGCGCCAGCTGTGCGGATAGCTGTGGGTGAAGTCGTCCGATGCGGCGACCAGCGCACCGGCCGCGCGCAGGTCAGAACAGATCGGGCCGTCGCTGGCGGTGAACTTCTTGTTGATGACGCTGCCCTGTCCGCCCAGCCACGCCCAGTCAGGCCGGTAGAAACCCGCGTCGTCGACCGCGAAGACCGGGTCCAGCCCATGCGCCTTGCACAGCGCGAAATCGTCCTCGCCATGGTCGGGCGCCATGTGAACCAGGCCGGTACCGGCGTCTGTCGTGACGAAATCGCCCTCCAGGAACGGCCGTGGTTTGGCGTAGAAGCCACCGAGATGGTGCATCGGGTGCCGCGCGGTCGCGCCCTCCAGCACCGGGCCCTTCGCCAGCAGCTCGAACGATTCCATGCCGATGCCGGTTCGCTTCGTGAACGCCGGCAGCAGCGGTTCGGCGACCATGTAGCGCTTGCCGCCGTGGCCGAAGACCAGATAGTCGATCGCCGATCCGTAGGCGAGCGCCTGGTTGACGGGGATCGTCCAGGGGGTCGTCGTCCAGACGACGGCCAGTGCGCCGACCATCTGCGGCGCCTCCGGACACTCGATGATCTCGAACGCGACGTCGATCTGGGTCGAGGTGATGTCCTCGTATTCGACCTCGGCCTCGGCCAGCGCGGTCTTTTCGACCGGCGACCACATCACCGGCTTGGCCCCGCGGTACAGCTGGCCGCTCTCGGCGAACTTCAGCAGCTCGCCGACGATCGTCGCCTCGGCCTCGTACTTCATCGTCAGATACGGGTCGTCCCAATCGCCCTGCACGCCCAGCCGCTTGAACTGCTCGCGCTGCACGTCGACCCATTTGGCGGCATAGGCGCGGCATTCGGCGCGGAATTCCTGCGCCGGAACCTCGTCCTTCGACCGCTTCTTGGCGCGATACGCCTCCTCGATCTTCCATTCGATCGGCAGGCCGTGGCAGTCCCAGCCAGGAACATAGGGCGCGTCCCTGCCCATCAGGCTCTGCGAGCGGACGACCAGATCCTTCAGGATCTTGTTCATCGCATGCCCCATGTGGATGTCGCCGTTGGCGTAGGGCGGGCCGTCGTGCAGGATGAAGCGCTCGCGGCCGCTACGCTGCTCGCGCAGCCGGTCGTACACGCCGATCCGCGCCCACCGCTCCAGGATCGCCGGCTCCTTGGTGGCGAGTCCGGCCTTCATGGGGAAATCGGTCTTCGGCAGGAAGACGGTGTCGCGATAGTCTGGCGCGTCGGTCATAGGGTGTGCCGCTTAGCGGCGAATCCCCCGTTGGGGAATATTTCAGGTGGAAAGGATTTCGCGCGCCCGCGCGCAATCGGCGGCCATCTGCGCCTGCAAGGCCGCCAGATCGGGGAATTTGGCCTCGGGCCGCAGATACTCGATCAGTTCGACCTCGACCGTCTGCCCGTACAGATCCTCGGCGAAATCGAAGAAATAGGCCTCGAGCAGTTCGACCGGCGGTTCGAACATCGGGCGGATGCCGAGGTTCGCCGCCCCCGTCAGCACGCGCCCGTCGGGCAGGCGCCCGCGAACCGCATAGATGCCGTAGGCAGGCCGCAGATATTTGCCCATATTGATGTTGGCGGTGGGATAGCCGATCGTCCGCCCCAGCTTCGCCCCGCCCTGCACGACCCCTTGCACCGCGAACGGCCGGGTCAGCAGCGCGGCGGCCTCGCGCGGGCGGCCGGCCTGCAGCGCCTCGCGGATGCGGCTGGACGAGACCACGTCTCCGCCGTCGACCACCGGGCCGACGGTATCGACCGAAAAGCCGAGCTCCGCCCCGAGCGCACGCAGCACGTCGACGTTACCGCTCTTGCCCCGTCCGAAGGTGAAATCCTCGCCCGTCACCACGCCGGCCGCCCCGACATAGCCCAGCAGGCGCTCAGTAACGAACGCTCGCGCGTCCAGCCCGGCCAAGCGAGCATCGAACGTGAACACCAGCATCGCATCGGCGCCCGCTTGCGCGAACAACCGTTCACGCTGGTCGAGCGTCGTCAGGCGGAAAGGCGCAGCATCCGGTTTGAAATAGCGCACCGGATGCGGATCGAATGTCGCGATCAGCGCCGGCCGACCCTCGGCCCGCGCCCGTGCGATCGCTGCGCCCGCCACCGCCTGATGACCGACATGGAAACCATCGAAATTGCCGAGCGCCACGATCCCGCCGCGCACATCCGCCGGAACCGGCGCCTCACCGCCGAGCCGCACCATGGGCGGAGCCTTACGGATCAAAGCGGCCAAGGACAATGCGCTGTTGCATCCACGCCCCGCTGTGCCAGAGCATGGCCGGATGACCGACCCTCGCTCCGCCGACGTCCTGATCATCGGCTCCGGCGCCGCCGGCCTGACCGCGGCGCTGAACCTTGCCGACCGGTTCCGCATCACCGTGCTGGCGAAGGGCGGATTCGACGAAGGGTCGACCGCCTGGGCGCAGGGCGGGATCGCCGCGGTACTGGAGCCGGGCGACACGTTCGACAATCATGTCGAGGACACGATGGTCGCCGGCGCGGGGCTGAACGACCGCGCCACCGTCGAGTTCGTCGTCGAAGAGGCACCCGCCGCGATCGCGCGATTGCAGGCGCTGGGCGTCCCCTTCGCGACCGAGGGGGCGGCGCTGCACCTGACCCGCGAGGGCGGCCATTCGCACCGCCGCATCGTGCATGTCGCCGATGCCACCGGCTGGGCGGTGCAGGACGCGCTGCAAAAGGCGGCGGAGGCGCATCCCAAC
>DASTEN010000154.1:0-3331 GCA_035709645.1 Sphingomonas sp. | reverse complement strand
CGCTTCGTCGGCATGAACCGCCGCGACCGACACCATCGCCACCGCACCGACGGCAAAGCCGCCCAGGAACAGGCGGAGAAAACTTGGCTTGGTCTTGGTCGACATCACGAACATCCCTGGACGGCACCTGTCCTTGCTGTGGCGCCGAATGAATCTTTTCCGCTGACGAGTACCGTCAGATCGGTAGCGACATGCCCCGACGCAAGAACTCTTGCGCCGCAGGCCCTGAACGGCCCCTGATAGCGCCGTTCAGCTTTGCGTTAGGTTAATCGTCGATGGCGTCAGCGCAGCGCTGCACACGCCTCCTGGATGCGCCGGCAGGCTTCGGTCAGCAGGCTTTCCGAGGTGGCGTAGCTGATCCGCATCGCCGGGCTCAGACCGAACGCCGCACCGTGAACGGCCGCCACGCGCGCATCGTCGAGGAAATAGCCGATCAGGTCCTCGTCGGTTTCGATCCGGCGCCCCTTGGGCGTGGTCTTGCCGATTGTGCCCGAGACGTCGGGATAGACGTAGAACGCGCCTTCGGGTTTCGGGCAGACGATGCCCTGGGCCTGGTTGAGCATGTCGACGACCAGATCGCGGCGCGTCTGGAAGGCGGCGGCGCGCTCACGCAGGAAGTCCTGGGGGCCGGTCAGCGCGGCGACCGCGGCGGCCTGCGCGATCGAGCAGGGGTTGCTGGTCGACTGCGATTGCAGCTTCGCCATCGCCTTGATCAGCCACGGCGCGCCGCCGGCAAAGCCGATCCGCCAGCCGGTCATGGCATAGGCCTTCGAACAGCCGTTCACCGTCAGCGTGCGATCGTACAGGTTCGGGCAGACCTCGGCGATCGTGCGGAAGCGGAAGCCGTCGTAGACGATGTGTTCGTACATGTCGTCGGCGAACACCCAGACGTGCGGGTGCCGTTCGAGCACGTCGCCCAGTGCCTTCAGCTCGGCTTCGCTGTACGCGGCACCCGTCGGGTTCGATGGCGAATTGAGCACGACCCACTTGGTCCGGGGCGTGATCGCGGCTTCGAGCTGTTCGGGGCGCAGCTTGTACCCCTGGTCGGCGCCCGCCGCGACGAACACCGGGGTCCCGCCCGCGAACTGGATGACATCCGGATAGCTGACCCAATAGGGCGCCGGCACGATCACTTCGTCGCCCGCGTCGATCGTCGCGACGAAGGCGTTGAACAGCGTGTGCTTGCCGCCGACGTTCACGCTGATCTGATCGGGCGTATAGGTCAGGTTGTTGTCGCGCGCGAATTTGGCGACGATCGCCGCCTTCAGCTCGGGCGTGCCGTCGACGTTGGTGTATTTCGTCTTGCCGTCGCGAATCGCCTGGATCGCCGCGTCCTTGACGAAATCCGGCGTATCAAAATCGGGTTCGCCCGCGCCGAGGCCGATCACGTCGATGCCCTGCCGCTTCAGCTCGAACACACGGGCGGTCATCGCAAGCGTGGCAGAGGGCTGGATGCGACCGAGCGCGGCGGAGGGCTGCATGGAACGTGTCCGATTATGATTTGCGGTGCGCGCGCCTTACTCCTCCAACCGCTCCTTTCGCAATCGCAACATTTGTTACCGGTTGGGGGTCGCCAGGATCGCGATGGCGCCGCTGTGCGACAGCAGCAACCGCACTTCGGCCGCCTCGCGCAGGCGGAAGGTCGCCGCTTGCAACTCGTTGCGCACGCCGTGGCGATCGAAGGGATAGCCGAGTGCCGTCGCCTGATCCTTCAACGCCGACAGATGCTCCTCGAGCGCGTCGAGCCCGACCATGGGGTCGAACGCCATCACCGCGGTCAGGTCGCGCGGGGGCTCGGCGGGCGGCACGGCGTCGCTCATGGATCGTGCATGGCGTGCCGGCGCGCCGGCGGCAAGCCCGGTTGACCGAGGGGACCGCCGCGCCCAAGGGTCGGCACCATGACTCAGCCCCCGCTCAAGGCGACGATCATTCCGGTCACGCCGCTCCAGCAGAATTGCACGCTTTTCTGGTGCACCCAGACCATGCGGGCCGCGGTCGTCGATCCCGGTGGCGACCTGCCGCGGATTCGGCAAGCGATCGCGCAGGCCGGCGTGACGGTTGAAAAGATCCTGATCACGCATGGCCATCTCGACCATTGCGGCGGGGCGGCCGCGCTTGCCCGCGAGCTGAATGTGCCGATCGAGGGGCCGCACGAGGCCGACCGGTTCTGGATCGCCCGGCTGGACGACGATTCGCGGACCTGGGGCGTGCCGGCGGAAGTGTTCGAGCCGAACCGCTGGCTGGACGACGGGCAGCAGGTAACGATCGGCGACCTGACGCTCGACGTCTACCTCTGCCCCGGCCACACGCCGGGTCATGTCGTATTTCACCACCCGCCATCGAAACTGGCGATCGTCGGCGACGTCCTCTTCCAGGGATCGGTCGGACGCACCGACTTTCCGATGAGCGACCCGCAGGCGTTGATCACGTCGATCGTCACCAAATTGTGGCCGTTGGGCGACGACACCGTCTTCCTGCCCGGCCACGGCGGTGTCAGCAGCTTCGGCGCCGAACGCGCGAACAATCCGTTCGTCGGCGATGCGGCACTGGGGCGGTGAATTCGTGCCCCTCGGGTACGGTTACCCCGCCCGCGGCACATCCACGATGATCGGCGCCGTTCCGTAGGGCGCCGAGGCCGCAACCCAGATGCACTCGCCGGCCAGCAGCAGCAGGATGACCAGCGTCGTCAGCGCGCCGATCTGACGACCCAGCCGCCACCCATCCATGCCGAACACGTGGCAGATGCGCCCGATGACGAAGACCAGGCCATAGCCCCATGCCCACAGGCTCGGCCCCCTGGCGAGTTCGAGCAGAGCCAGAAGGATCAGCACGAAGGGCGCATATTCGACGAAATTCGCCTGCGCCCGCATCCGCGCGACCAGCGCCGTGTCGCCGCCGTCGCCAACGAATATCTTGCGTCCACGGCGGATCTGCGTGATTCGCACCGCCATCCACACGCTGAGCACCGCACAGGCGGCAGCGGTGGCAAGCGTGGCGGACAGAATGATCGGCATGGTGCTCCCCCTTTGGTCGGACGGCGCAGCGTGACGGGTTGCACGTCGGGTTGCAACAGCGCGGAAAATCGCTATAGGCGCGCCTTCGCTTCGTGGGCAGAACCTGCGCTTGCTCGTTCCGGGCAGGCGCTGTAGCGCGTCCCGCGAGACCGATCATAGATTCGTATTTTAGAAGGTTGCCGACATGGCCGTCCCCAAGAGAAAGACCTCGCCGTCGCGGCGTGGCATGCGCCGCTCGCACGATGCGCTGTCGGTCGAAGCGTTCCAGGAATGCCCGAACTGCGGCGAACTGAAGCGTCCGCACAACCTGTGCAACG
>DASTEN010000153.1:0-2926 GCA_035709645.1 Sphingomonas sp. | reverse complement strand
AAGACGCCCTATTACGCTTCCATCTCGGCCGGGCAGGCGCGGATGCGCACCGGGCCGGGGCGGAATTACCCGGTCAGCTGGCTCTATCAACGCGCCGGCCTGCCGGTGAAGGTCGTCGACATCTACAAGGAATGGCGCAAGGTCGAAGACCCGGGCGGCACGCAAGGGTGGATGCAGGGCAACCTGCTGACCGACAAGCGCTATGCGATCGTCACCGATACCATCGTCGTCCTGCGCGACCGGCCGAGCGGGTCGGGTCGCATGCAATATCGCGCCCAGCCGGGCGTCGTCGGCAAGATCAGCAAATGCGCGGGCGGCTGGTGCCATTTCGACGTGAAGGGCCGCGGCGGGTTCGTCGAGGCGATCCATCTGTGGGGCGTCGACCCGGGCGAAGAGGTCGAATGAGGTTCGCGCCCGCCGACCTGGACCACCCCGCGGTCGTCGCGCTGCTGGAACATCACGTCCGCGAGGCGCACCGCAATTCGCCGCCGGGCAGCGTCTTCGCGCTCGACCTGTCGGGCTTGCGCGCACCCGATATCCGACTGTGGAGCGTATGGGACGGCGAGACGCTGCTGGGGCTCGGCGCGTGGAAGGCGCTGGATGAGGGTGACGCCGAACTAAAGTCGATGCGCACCGCGCCGGGGTATGAGCGCAAGGGCGTCGGAAAGGCGATGCTGGCGCATCTGATCGCCGATGCGCGCGCGGCGGGGATGACGCGCGTTCTGCTGGAAACCGGCACCAACGCCGCCTTCGCCCCGGCGCGAGCGATGTACGAGGCGGCCGGGTTTCAGCCCGCGGGGGCGTTCGGGGATTACGACCTGACCGATTTCAACCGGTGTTACGCGCTGGCGATCTAACCGGGCTGGCGGTTGGGGAGGAATATCGAGGGCGGCAAAAGTTGCGATAACGCGGTCAATTCGTCAGCCTTCGTCACTTTTGTCACTTTTGTCACTTTTGCCGCGTGATCGTGACCGTTTCATTGAACGAAGGTGGCGATTGTCCGCTGTCGCCCAGGAAAAGACGTTACGTGATCACCGTTACATCCATCGGCCACAGGGCGGCTGCTAAGGCTACCAATCGCCAAGCAACCCACTCTCCACGTACCGCATATAGCAACCAGTCGGCGGCTATTAGGGCGAGGTAGGCGAAACCCATGGCGCGTAGATAGGCAGCCCAATACGGGAGTTTGCCAGGATTTGCCCTTCCTTTCACGGTCGGACCGGCGCCTGCTACAAATGCTGGGTCAATGCCCGCTTTCCACCCGGTGACGGAGGTTTGCCGCTTCCGGTCGCCGACCCGATAGCGGACCCAAAGATAACGCCCAATAGCGGACAATTGCGGTGTACGCCGAGCGCTCGGGCTACCCATTGGCGCTTTGAGCATCGACGCCAGCGCGATTTGACCATGTCAAAGAACGGCGGCCATTGGCTTTCATTTGGTCAAGCAAATCAAATCCAACATTGCAACATGCGAGTGTTTTCGACCCGATTTGATGGCTCGTCTTCGCCCTTCTTCGTTCGTGCTGAGCTAATCGAAGCTCCGCACTTCGAGCCACGAGCGCATCGCGAGCTTATCGCAGCACAGTGCTTCGACAGGCTCAGCACGAACGGAGATGGAAGAAACGTCTGCGGCTCAGTCCATCAATTCCACTGCCATCGCCGTCGCCTCGCCGCCGCCGATGCACAGCGATGCCAGTCCACGCTTCTGCCCCGTCGTCTCCAGCGCCGACAGCAACGTCGCCAGCACGCGGGCACCGCTGGCGCCGATCGGGTGGCCCAGCGCACAGGCGCCGCCGTGAATGTTGAGGACGTCGTGGGCGATGCCGAGGTCGTGCATCGCGATCATCGCGACTGCGGCGAAGGCTTCGTTGACTTCGAACAGGTCGACCTCGCCGATCTGCCAGCCGGCCCGCTCCAGCGCCTTGCGCATCGCGAAGACGGGGGCGGTCGTGAACAGGGCGGGCGCGTGGGCATGCGCGGCGTGGGCGACGACGCGGGCGACCGGCGTCAGGCCCAGTCGCTCGGCGACGCTGGCGCGGGTCATCACCAGCGCGGCGGCGCCATCGCTGATCGACGACGCGTTGGCGGCAGTGATCGTGCCGTCCTTGGAAAAGGCGGGCTTCAGCGTCGGAATCTTGGCGACGTCACCCTTGGCGGGCTGTTCGTCGAGCGTGATCGTCGTCGGCCCCTTGCGGCCGGAAATCTCGACGGAGACGATCTCGCGATCGAACGCGCCCGAGCCCTGCGCCTTCTGCGCGCGCTGGAGGGACTGGATCGCAAAATCGTCCATCGCCGCCCGCGTGAACTGGTACGCGCGCGCGGTGTCCTCGGCGAAATTGCCCATCAGCTTGCCGGGTTCGTACGCGTCCTCGAGACCGTCGAGGTACATGTGGTCCTTGAGCACGTCATGGCCGATGCGCGCCCCGCCGCGGTGGCGCATCGACAGGTAGGGTGCGTTTGTCATGCTTTCCATGCCGCCCGCGACGATGACGTCGGCCGAGCCCGCCGCCAGCGCATCGGCCGCCATGATCGCCGCCTGCATACCGCTGCCGCACATCTTGTTGACGGTCGTCGCCTCGATATGGTCGGGCAGGCCCGCCTTCAGCGCCGCCTGGCGCGCGGGCGCCTGGCCGAGGCCGGCGGG
The DNA here is from genome assembly GCA_035709645.1 of Sphingomonas sp. Taxonomy (GTDB): domain Bacteria; phylum Pseudomonadota; class Alphaproteobacteria; order Sphingomonadales; family Sphingomonadaceae; genus Sphingomonas. Next base: position 283 of record DASTEN010000153.1, on the reverse strand, counting down.
CAGGACGCAGCCCATGTAGATCTTTTCGATCGCATCGCCCTTCAGCCCAGCCCGTTCGACCGCCGCGCCGACCGCGGTGGCGCCGAGTTCGGTCGCGGTGGCGCCGGTCAGGCAACCCTGGAAGCTGCCCATCGGCGTGCGGGCGTAGCTGGCGATGACGACGGGATCGGTGGTCATGGGTATCCTCTCGAAACTGTTTCGCTAATCCCCATAGCGTTCGCCCTGAGCTTGTCGAAGCACCGTACTTCATGCCGCCAGGAAATCGCTGGCGGATCGAAGAACG